>NZ_PCZU01000209.1:0-32988 GCF_002887785.1 Rhodococcus sp. ENV425 | reverse complement strand
GTGGTGCGCGTTCGCCACGGTCCTCAGCGGCCGGATCGCGCGGCTCAACCGGTCCTGACCGAGCGCGGTCGTCAGTAGAGCGGGTCGTGGCGGATGCGGTCCGCGGGCACGCCGGTGGCCTGCAGCCGGAACTTGGTCGCCTGGATCATGGCGGGGGACCCGGCGATCTGCACGTCGTGCCCCGACCAGTCCCCGGCCTCGGCGACGCACCGGCTCACCGGGCCCTCCAGGAGGGACAGCCCGGCCGGCGGATCGGTGGGGCCGGTGAACCACCACGGGTCGGTCGGCGACTCGGTCACGGGCACGACCGTCAGCCACGGGTTGGTGCGGGCGAGGTGCCACAGGGTCGGCAGGTCGTAGAGATCGCACGGGTAGCGCCCGGCGTAGAACACGGTGACCGCCCGCGTGGCGGGACGCCGGGCGAGGGCCATGAGCTGGGCCCGCATGGGGGCGATCGCGGTACCCGACGCGATCATCAGCAGCGGGCGCGGCCGACCGGGGCCGGGCCGCATCGTCTCCGCCCCCAGGGCGCCGATCGGTGAGCCGAGCACCCACGTCTCGCCGACGCGGGCGTGGCTCACGATGTACGGGCTCACCCAGCCGCCGGAGACGCGACGGACATGGAACTCCACGGCGCCGTCCGCGTCCGGCGGCGTCGCCGGTGACAGGTAACGCCACATGCGCGGCCGCCCGGGAACCTGCACGCTCACGTACTGTCCCGGCTCGTACGCCATCGGCTGGTCGAGCCGCAGGCGCACGACGGCGACGTCGTCGAGCGGTCTGCGGTGCTCCACGACGGTGCCCACCCAGGCGGCGGGGCCGGTTTCGGCGGCCGCGGCCTCGGTCATCGTGGTGGCGACGAGGTGCAGCGCGTGGTGCCATGCGTCGTCGAGCTCGGTGGTCCAGTCGTCGCCGGCGGCCTGCGCCACCGCATCGATCAGGGCCTCGGTGAGCGCCTTGTACTGCCACAGCTCGATGCCGTACTTGCGGTGGTCGCGGCCGAGCTGCTCGAGGAACGGGACGACGGTCTCGGGTCGGCTCAGCCGGTCCACCACGTGGACGACGGCGTGCAGGATGCGTTCGCGTTGCTCGCCCATGGCGGCGGGAAAGTACTGCCGGGTCTCGGGATGACGCGCGAACAGGTTGGCGTAGAACGCTTTCGACAGGGTTTGCAGGCCGTCCGGGCGGGCGGACACGGCCTCGACGTTACTGCGGATCAGCGCACACAGTCTCGGGTCCACAATGTCCGCCACCTCCGCGATCCTGTCCGTGTGCGGCGCGGCGCATGCCGGACGCGTCGCACCGGGGAGCGACTCTAGGGCGGAATACTGCTTGTCGCGAATCGCCCTGTGCCCGGAACGGTCGGCCGGGGAACAGATCTCGGGACGTACGTCCCGGGCGGTCGGGTACTTCGGTCCTGTGGACGAAGCATGTGGACGAAATGCCGGCGCCGCGTGTGCGACCGGCACCACCTGCAGGCGGTGCCCGCATCGCCGCGAAGGTGCCTGGGGAGGAACGGAAGACGCGTCGGTCTCCGTGCCGTAGGTCACGGTCGCCGGAGGGTGCGGCGGCGGCCCGAAGGTCCCGCGACAATCGGGACCTTCGGGCCGGTTCCCCGGGACGGTTGCGTCGCCCCGGTGGTTACCGCTGGGCTGCAATGCGGTTGCGCATCGCCTCGAGCCCCGCGACGACGACAAGTGCGATCACCACGTGCATCAGCGACAGCGTGATCGTGCTCGGGGTGTCGAAGTCGGCGACGATCGTCGACGCGATGGTGCCGAGCGCGGCCACCGCGCCGACGACCTCGGCGACGCGGATGATGCCGAACCAGCGCAGGCTGAGCAGCGCCGCGAGACTCATGCCGACGGTGAGCGGGACGACGGTCATGACGAGAACGCCGCCCGGGGCGGCGCTTTCGACGGTGTCGCCGTTGGTCACCTCGAACGAGCCGCCGGCGGCGAGGCCGACGAGCCACAGTGCGACGTTGGCGACGAGAGCCACGACGACCGGGACGAGCACCGCCATCGGACGGCTGAGCGAGAAGGCGGGCAGGGTCGACGTGGTGGTGCGGTCGAGAGGCTTGACAACACTCATGGTGTCCTCCGGAAGGGCCGATGAACTGACGTCGCTCATCGTTCAACCTCGAGTCGACTCGAGGTCAAGTCCGTTCCGCGCAAGCTATGCCGCGGCCACCGCGCACCAGTCCACGGTGACCGAACGGGCACCGGAATGCGCGAGCATCGAACGCACGGGGCCGCCCAGGCACAGCTGCCGGTCGAGCTCCCGCTGCTCCGCATCCGGGTCGCGGGCGTCGGGGGCGCCCACGAGGATCTCCGCCGGCTCGGTGCTGCGCGCACCCTCCACCAGCAGTCGCTCCTCGTCGACCACCCGCACGGGCACGTCGTCCGATCCGGCCACGTCGCCGACCAGCAGGGCCACGTAGTCGGCGTCGTCGTCGGCGTCGTGATAGGCCAGCAGCCGGCCGCGGACGGTGCCCGAGGCGACCCGGTGATCGAGAGTCAGCCCGGACTGCGTGGGTGTTCCCGCCGCGACGGCACGCAGGCAGTGCGGCAACGTCACCCGTCGTGAGGTCCAGCTGAAGAAGGCCCCACACCCCGTTTCCATGGCACTCGCTCCTCCTCGGTACGTCCGGGCGAGGTGGTCCCCGGTTCTGTGATCAGTGTGCGCCGGGGGTCCGACATGTTCCGGGAGTGGCCGAGCTGCTGCCGGAGCAGGTTCAGGGCGTGGTGCTGGGCGAGCCGGACGGAGGTGGCATCGGTGTTCAGGGCACGGGCCGTGTCGGTGATCGACAGGCCACACGCGATGCGCAAGTGCAGCACGGCACGGTAGCGGTGCGGGAGGGCAGCGATCAGCGTCGAGGGTCGTGTCGCCGCCTTGTCCGTCGTCACCGCCTCGTCCGTCGTCACCGCGTGCGTCCTCCTCCGTCCGGTGCGGGACATCGTGTCGCGACCGGTGTCCCGGACGGAAGGGACCGGTGTCCCGATCCTGTGGGCGCGCGGCGTCTGCTGTGATGCACTCGCGGAACGACGCACCAGGAGGCTTTCGTGAGACCCACCACCGAGGACATCGAGCGGATGACCTCCACCCTGTTCCTGTCCGAGGACGCCCGGCCCCGTTCCCGGCGCGCGACGTTCTGGACCTTGCTCGTACTGGCCGCGGTCATCGCCTCGGCGGGCGTCGTCGCGGACTCGACCGCCACCGTCATCGGCGCCATGATCGTGGCGCCGCTGATGACGCCGATCGTCGGGACCGCGCTGGCCGTCGTCCTCAACGACCACCGCAACCTGATCGCCTCCGCGCTGCTCGTCGTGGCAGGATCGGCCGCGGTGGTCGCGACCGGATTCGCGGTGGGCCTGCTCGATCCGCTGGACGTGCTCGCGCAGAACAACAGCCAGGTGGCGGGACGGGTCGCGCCGCGGATGATCGACCTCGTCGCCGCCTTGGCCACCGGTGCGGTCGGGGCCTTCGCGCTGGTGCGCCGCGATGTGTCCGACACCCTGCCCGGGGTGGCGATCGCGATCTCGCTCGTGCCGCCGCTCGCGGTGGTCGGCCTGACCCTCGAGTCCGGCGCGCCGCGGCAGGCCGGTGGGGCCCTGTTGCTGTTCGCCACCAACGTCGCCGCCATCGTCGCCACCGGCACCCTGGTCTTTCTGCTGGCGGGGGTGCGCGGGGCGGCGCACCGCGCCGGCCGTACGGTCGGGGACCTGCGCGGCCTCAGCGTGCTCACGGTCGTCGCCGCGGTCGTGCTCGTCGCGGTCCCCCTGGGGGTGTCCAGCACGCGAGTGATCCGGCAGGAGACGCTGAAGGCCGACGTCGCCCCCGTCGCGGAGCAGTGGGCGCAGGAGCAGGGCTGGGTGATCACCGACATCGGATTCCGCGAGTCCGTGCTGTGGATCGAGGTGCTCGGGCCGCCGCCCGAGGCGGATCCGGCGACCCTGCGCGACGCCCTGAACGAGGCCGGGCTGCGCGACGTCGACGTGGAGGTCACCCTCGTGATCGGCGGAACGCGGCGCCTGCCCGGCGGGTAGGGGCGGCGCTCAGCACACGACCGGCCGCGCCCCGGCCGGGTCCAGCGCGGCCAGCACCAGCTGCTCGGCGACCGGATCGTAGGGGATCGAGACGTGGTCGGCGGTGTTCGCGGGGCACACGTCCTGCAGCAGGATGTTCTGCGCGCCGGGCCCGGTGAGGAACGACGCCGTGTAGGGGATGATCACCTGGTCGTATCTGGTGGCGACGACCGTGTAGGAGACGCCCTCGACGGTGTCGCTGCCGGCGTTGAGCTCGGCGAGCACGGCATCCTGCGCGACCGACGGCGGCCCGAGCGAAGGGTAGTTCGCCGGCGCCAGCCCGGCGATGCGGCTGGTCTTGTCCGCCCCGCCGAGGAACCGCACGTACCACCGGGGGACGGCGCCGCCCTTGGAGTGACCGACGATGCTCACTCGCTCGGCGCCGGTTTCGGCCAGGACGGTGTCGACGAACGCCGCCAGTTCGCCGGCGGCGTCCGGGATCGGCTCGCGCGCCTTGAACGGCTCGCCCGGCGGTGCGCCGTAGTCGAGTGCGAACACGCAGTACCCCTCGGCCTTCAGCGCCGGTGCCAATCCGGCCCAGTTGGCGTAGGAGTTCTCGAGGAAGCCGTGGACGAGCACCACCGGTTCGGGGTGCGCCGGTGTGGGCACGCAGTCGACATCGTTCGTCCCGGCCGGGACGACGCCGGGATGCGCCAGCGAGTAGGCGAGCGCGGCGCCGAAGGTGCCCTGCGGCGGGCCGGTCGTTGCCTCTGCGGCACGCTGTTCGGCGCCCGCCGTGGGTGCGGCGGTCGCGATGCTGCACGCCGCGATCAGCCCTACGAGGGCGAGCCTGCCGACCATGTCGCCCATCCTCGCGTCCGGCGGGTGTCCGGGGGCGCGAAATGCGCGAAAGGGCGTCATCCCGCGGGCGTGGGCCGGATCTTCTGCTGCGTGACGCGCCACAGTCGCCGCGGCAGGCCGCCTTCCTCGAAGGCTTCCACCTGCGGTTCGGTGAATCCCTGCGCCAGACGCTCGACGAGTGCCCGATCGAAGAAGTGGACGACGAACCCGCCGTGCTCGGTCAGGTTGTCGCCACGGTCCGTCCCGGTGGCGAAGTGGGCGTCGCCGGTGTGCCGCACGGTGTAGACGTGCCAGCCGCCCGGGCGCAGCACCCGATGCACTTCGGTGCCGAGCGCGTCGATCTCCTCGGTGGTGAGGGCCATGTTGAAGAGCATGTGGCTGTAGACGGCGTCGACGGACGCGTCGGCGACGGGCAGGGGTTCACGCACGTCGTGCACGCGGGTCGTGAGCCGGTCGGCCACGCCGGCCTCGGCCGCGCCGCGCCGGAGTTCGCCGAGGCCCTCGGGCGCGTAGTCGAGCGCGGTCACCGACAACCCGGCCCGGAGGAAGGCCAGCGTGTCCCGGCCCTGGCCGGCGCCGAGTTCGAGGACCTCACGCACCTGCTCGCGGTCGAACAGCTCGAGGGCGCGCCGGGCTGGCTCGCTCGGTGCGGGCCCGTACATCGTCGGGTTGTCGCGATAGGTGCGCTGCCAGTGTCCGCGCTGGGCGTCCAGGGCGCCGCGGTCGACATGTTCCATGCCGTGCCTTCCTCGTGACTTCCGGCCGTGGACGGCCGGCCCTGTGCGGTCGGGCGCGCCGGCGTCGATGCCGATCGACACATGGTGCCTCGGCTGCCTCCGAGGGCGGGCCCGAATCGTGGACCCGGCAGACGGTCCCGCTCGCGTCCCGCTCCGTAGCGAGCACCCGGCGACGCTCGATCGAATGGTCTGCGGGCCGTTGAGGTGGGGTCGATGTGCAGCGTAAAGTGAGTACGATCGTTGTCAGATGGAGGGTGTATGCGGACGATCCGTACCGTCGGTGATCTTGTCTCGCCTCTGGGGGGATCGATCAACGCGGCGAATGTCATCATGCAACTGGCCGTGCCCGGAGTGGGGCAGGGAGTGATCGAGAGCGCGGTGCACTCCGGCCGGGCGGATCTGCATCCCGTCAAGCGCGCCCGCACCACCACGACGTACCTCGCGGTGGCGGTATTCGGCAACGAGGACGATCGCGCCTACGTGCGGGAAGCGGTACGGCGAATCCACGCCCGGGTCGTGTCCGGGCCGGATTCGGTGACCCCCTACAGCGCCAACTCTCCCAAGCTGCAGTTGTGGGTGGCGGTGTGCCTGCTGAAGTACTTCGTCGACCAGTACGAATACCTGCACGGTCCGTTGACCGACGCCGAGTACGAGCGGGTGCTTCGCGACGGGGCCACGTTGGGCACCACCTTGAACGTGCGGCCCGGGGCGTGGCCGGTCACGCGCGAGGAGTACGACAGCGTGTGGCGTGCGGGCCTGGACGAGGTGTCGATGACGGACGAAGTCCGTACCTATCTCGCCGCCCTGGCGGACCTCCGTTTCCTCGAGGTCCGGCTGGGCCGGGCCGGCTACGCGATACACCGAGCGCTCGGCCGCCCGTTCCGGCTCGTCACACGAGGAGCGTTACCGCCGGAATTCCGCGCGGTCATGGAATTCGAGTGGTCGTCGGACGACCAGCGCGCCTTCGCCCGGTACCTGCGCCTGCTGCGCGCCGTGCACCGGCTGACGCCGGGACTGTGGAGCATTCCGTGGAAGGCGTATCTGGTCGACCTGCGCCTGCGGCGCCGCTTGGGCCTGCCCGTCTTCTGACATGCCGCCGCGCCGGTGTCCGGGTGGCCGGAATATCGCCCGCACCGCACCGGTTCGTATAGTTGAGTAATCAACTATTGACGGAGGCTCATCGTGCAGTTCGGCATCTTCACCATCGGCGACGTGACCCGCGACCCCACCACGGGCCGCGTACCCACCGAGCACGAACGCATCGTCGCGATGACGGAGATCGCGCTGAAGGCCGAGGAGGTCGGGCTCGACGTCTTCGCGAGCGGCGAGCACCACAATCCGCCCTTCGTCCCGTCGTCGCCCACCACCATGCTCGGCTGGATCGCCGCCAGGACCGAGAAACTGATCCTTTCCACGGCCACGACGCTGATCACGACGAACGATCCGCTGAAGATCGCCGAGGACTTCGCGATGCTGCAGCACCTCTCGGGCGGCCGCGTCGACCTCATGATGGGCCGCGGCAACACCGGCCCGGTCTACCCGTGGTTCGGCAAGGACATCCGCCAGGGCATCCCGCTCGCGATCGAGAACTACCACCTGCTGCGCCGCCTGTGGCGGGAGAAGGCCCTCGATTGGGAAGGCAAGTTCCGCACCCCGCTGCGCGGCTACACCTCGACCCCCTGGCCGCTCGACGACACCCCGCCGTTCGTGTGGCACGGCTCGATCCGCTCGCCGGAGATCGCCGAGCAGGCCGCGTTCTACGGCGACGGCTTCTTCCACAACAACATCTTCTGGAACCGGGAACACATCCAGCAGATGATCAGCCTCTACCGCACCCGGTTCGAGCAGTACGGCCACGGCGCCGCCGACCAGGCGATCGTCGGCCTCGGCGGCCAGGTGTTCATGGCGGAGACCGAGGAGAAGGCCAAGCGCGTCTTCCGGCCGTACTTCGACAACGCCCCCGTCTACGGTCACGGACCGTCGCTCGAGGACTTCTCCGCGACGACCCCGCTGACCGTCGGCACCCCCGAGCAGGTGATCGAGCGCACCCTGGGCTTCGCCGACTACGCGGGCGACTACCAGCGGCAGCTGTTCCTCATGGACCACGCCGGTCTGCCCCTCGACGTGGTGCTCGAGCAGATCGAGATCCTCGGCCGCGAGGTCGTGCCCGTGCTGCGCACCGAGTTCGAACGACGCCGCCCGGCGCACGTGCCGTCGGAGCCCCCGACGCACGCCTCGCTCGTCGCCGCGGGTCCGGATTCCCCGCACCGCCTCGTGGTTCCCGCAAAGGTGGATCTGTCCGCCGCCGAGGAGGCCGACGCCCGATGAGCCGCCGCATCGTCGTCGTCACCGCCGGGCTCTCGCAACCGTCGTCGACGCGTCTGCTGGCGGACCGGATCGCCGCCGCCGTCACCGCGGCGGTCGGCGCGCGGGGTGAGTCCGCGGATGTCGAGGTGATCGAACTCCGCGATCTCGCAACCGATCTCGCGATCACGGTCGCCACCGGCGGCCTGCCGGCCCCGGCCGTCGCGCGGGCGCGTGAGCAGGTGTCGCACGCCGACGGTCTGATCGCCGTCACTCCGGTGTTCACCGCGAGTTACAGCGGCCTGTTCAAGATGTTCTTCGACGTGCTCGACACCGACGCGCTGAACGGCATGCCCACGATCGTCGCCGCGACCGCGGGCTCGGCCCGGCACTCGATGGTGCTCGACTTCGCGATGCGTCCACTGCTGACGTTCCTGCGCGCGGTGGTCGTCCCCACGGGCGTGTTCGCCGCGACCGAGGACTTCGGCGACGGGGAGGCCGGCGCCGCCCTCGGCAGCCGGATCCGGCGGGCGGCCGAGGAACTCGCAGCGCTCGTCGTCGGTGAACGGACCGGTGTGGACGGCTTCACGCCCGCGTCCTCCCCGGCGCGGCCGCGCTCGTCGGGGAACTCGCTGCGCGCCCCCGGCACGCCGTTCCAGGATCTGCTGCGCGCCCACATGGGTTGAGAACTCGTCGTACCGCGGTGTGGCGCGGAGCGGACCGGGCGGGCCGTGCCGCATCCGAAACCTGATCACCCGGCCGGCAACCGCGCGCGCAACTCGTCCGCGCCCGGCCCGGACACCAGGGGCAGCGCCACGCGGCGGCCGGTGAGCAGCAACAGGATCGCGGAGATCGGCCCCCGGATCTCCGGCCCCTCCCCGGCCGACCATTCGACGTCCGTGGCGGTGAGCCGGTAGCCGCGCAGCGGAAGGGAGCGGAAGACCCGGGCCTTGCCCCTGCCGCCGAAGGACCACACGCGGGTGGCCGCCGCGGCCGCCGCGGTCACCGGCATCTCGAGGTCGCGGTGCAGCGGGATCGCGATGTCCTGGCCGTGCACGAGGATGTCGCTCAGGGGCTCGAGGCTGGTCAGCCCCACGTTGCGGCGGCGGGAACCGATCGTCGCGCGCAGGTCCGCGATCAACCGGTCGGTCGGCAGGGTCGCCCGTCGGCGGGCGGCGGCGCAGATCATCGAGTTCAGCGGGCCGGGATGACGCAGAACCATCCGGACGCAGTCCCCGACGGTCAGCTGCTGCAGGGTCAGGTGGGCCGCGACGTCGCGTACCGTCCAGCCGTCGCACAGCGACGGCTGTACCCATTCGTCGTCGGACAGCTGCCCGAGCAGGTCGGCCGTGCGTCGTCGCTCGCTGTCGATCGCGGCCCACACCTCGTCGTCGTTCATCGCCGGAGCCTTCCGTCTCAGCGGAACACCGGTGGCCGGGTCCTGGTGCGTTCGAGCTCGAAGACGTCCGCGAAGCCGGACAGCACCCGCGCCCTCGAAGACGCGCACGGCGTCGTGGCCGCGGGGAATCGAGTCCCCGGCGATCGGTTCGCCGGTCATATCGCACCTCCCGGACGGGCACAATCAGTACGATGTTGGTACCAATATAGTTCGATGATCGGACTATCGGCAAGGGAGGATGATGGCCGAGGACCTCAGTGCCGCCGTGCTGATGTTCATCGCCCAGCGCTCGGCGGAGAACCGCATTCTCGCGGCGCTGCGGCGCGCCGGCTACGACGACATCACGCTCGCCCAGGCGCGGGTGGCCGCCCGGATCGGACCCGGTGGGACCCGGCTGACAGTTCTCGCCGAACAGGCCCAGGTGGCCAAGCAGACAGCCAGCTTCCTCGTCGACCAGCTCGAGCGGGCCGGCTACGTCGAACGCACGGTCGACCCCACCGACGCCCGCGCGCGACTCGTGCGGATCGCTCCGCGCGGCGCCGAGGCCGGCCACGTCGCCCGGGCCGAGGAGGCGCGGATCGAGGCCGAGTGGACCGAGCATCTCGGTGCGCGCCGGATGAAGCAGCTGCGCGAGGCGCTCACCCTGCTCCGTGAGATCACCGATCCGTATCGGCCGTCGGGGGAGTAGTCGCCCGGTCACGTCCCACCGGACGTGGGGCGGTCATCCGTCGGTGTCACGCGCGCCGTACATCGGGAACGATGTTGGCGTTCCGATGAAAGACGTTGTGCGGATCGTACTTCGCCTTGATCTCGGCCAGTCGGGCATATTTGGTGGGGCCGTAGGCGGCGCGCACCCGGTCCTGTTCGAACTCGGCCATGGAGTTGACGTACGCGCCGATGCCGACCGAATACGGGCGCAGGGCCTCCCAGACGGACCGCACCCAGGCCCGCTCCGGTGGCAGCAGACCGGGATCGGGACAGACGCCGACGATGAAGACGGCGAAGCGTGGCGTCCGTCCGCCGCCGAAAGCGGTGTCGTCCTCCCTCGTTTCGCAGTACGCCTCGTCCAGCCGGTAGAACAACAGGAGCGACAGGGGCGAGTTCTTCTGCGGCACGACATCGACGACTGTCGCGATCAGATCGTCGGAGAGATCTTCGACGTAGCAACCCTTGTCGTAGCAGTAGAAGCCCCACGCGTTGCCCTCGTCGAGCAGCTGCTGCACGTCGACGTAGGGCATCGGCGTGACGAACTCGAACAGCGGTGGCAGAGCGCGCCGAATCCGCGCCAGCGCGTCCTCGTGCGTCTGCGGTGCTCCGAAACCGGTGACGAGGAAGGCATAGCCGGGCTGGAGGTGGTATTGCTCGGGCACGAACGGGGCGGGTGGGGCGTTCACGCCGGCGATCACAATGTTCAGCTCGCGGGGCAGCGTATCGATGACCTCCCGGGCGAGCCGCAACACCTCGGTGCCTTGATCCAGGCCCCAGAACAGGAGCCCGAACTGCACGACGGGGCCGGCCTCGTGCAGGCGGAACTCGAACTCCGTCACCACCCCGAAGTTGCCGCCGCCGCCCCGGATCGCCCAGAACAGGTCCGGATTCTCGTCCTCGGCGGCACGCAGGATCCGGCCGTCGGCAGTGACGACCTCGGCCGACTCGAGGTTGTCGATGCTCAATCCGGCCTGCCGGGTGAGCCAGCCCATTCCTCCGCCCAGCGTCAGTCCCGCGACGCCCGTGTGACTGATCAGACCGGCCGGGACGGCGAGCCCGTGGGCCTGCGTGGCGGCATCGAGGTCACGCAACAGGGCGCCCCCGCCGACCCGTACTCGCCTGCTCTCCGGGTCGACGACGACGTGATCCATCGATCCGAGGTCGATCACCAGGCCGTCGTCGACGACCGAGGCGCCCGCGGTGCTGTGCGCACCCGCGCGCACGGCCATCTCCATTCCGTGCTCGGTCGCGTAGGCGATCGCCGCCTTCACGTCGGCGGTGCTCCGGCATTGTGCGATCGCGGCCGGGCGGCGGTCGATGTCGGCGTTCCACACCGTGCGCGCTTCGTCGTAGTCCGCGTCGCCGGGTCCGAGAACCGGGCCCTCCATCGCGGCCCGCAGCATGCCGAGGTCGCCGGTCGTACGAGTCATGTGTCCTCCAGACGTTGCCGGGAGCAGGCGGGATCGTCTCCGGCGAGGCGTTCGGCGCGTTCCCGGATGCCGAGCAGCATCCTGCGCATCATCGGGAAATCGGCCAGTTCCATCAGCGCGACGGTGAGCGGAAGCGACGGCGTGGGCCGGTAGGAGGCCTTCAACCGGCTCACGAGCCGGGTCCGTCGCCCGTCGTCGATGGGATCGAGGCGCCACGACCACGTCGAATCCGGCTTCGCCCAGACGAGGCAGCGCCCCGGATCGAAGGAGTGCACCCGGAAGGACGTCGCCGCCGTGGCCCGACTCGCCATCGGCGCCGCCACGTCGCCGACCTCGATGCACTGCAGGCGCGGATCGATCGTCGTCGCGCTGGGCCGCCCCAGATTGTCGAGACGGTCGTAGGAGTAGAAGCCGGCCCGGTTGTAGCCGACCTGGACGATCCACGGCCACACGCACTCGGCCGGCGCCTCGATCGTGAGGGCACGGGTCGCAGTGAACGTCGCCGAGGAGAGGATGTCGTCTCCGGGCATCGCACCGGCGTGCTCGGCGGTCGTCGCTCCCCACCGCAGGTGCCACCGGCGGTAGAAGGCGAATGCGCTCACCGCTGTCGCGACGCCTGCGATCGTGAGGATCGCCATGAGGAAACTGTTCCACACCGGAGCCGGGGAGAGAAGGTCCCGGAGGCCCCGCTCATCCGCTTCCCCCGTGAGCCCGGAGGGCGAGGGCGGCCTGTACCACCGCGGCATGGGTGAGCGCCTGCGGGTAATTGCCGAGGTAGGCGCCGGTGCCCGGGTCCACCTCTTCCGGGAGCAGGCCGAGGGGGCCGGCGCGCCGCAGCAGCGTTTCGAACAGTTCCCCGGCTTCGGTCCGCCGGCCGGTGAAGGCCAGCGCCTGGACCAGCCAGAAGGAGCACGGCAGGAACGCGCCCTCGACGCCGGGCAGCCCGTCCTGTCCGGGGGGATATCGGTAGAGCAGAGGGCCTCCGGCCGACAGCTCGCTGCGGATCGCGTCGATCGTGCCGCGCACCCGGTGCGAGTCCGGATCCTCCATGCCCAGGACGGGGAGCACGAGCAGGGCGGCATCGATGTCACGCGACCCGTAGGTGCGGGTGTACCGATTTCCGATCCGGTCGAAGCCGCGGGCGAGCACCTCGTCGGCGAGGTCGTCTCGCGCCGCGAGCCAGCGCCGGCGACGACGGCTGGACAGGCGGTGGGTCTCGGCGATGCGCAGGGCCCGGTCGAGGGCGAGCCAGGCCATCATCTTGGAGTGCACGTGGTGGTCGGCGTCGCCCCGGATCTCCCAGATGCCGGCGTCCGGGTCACGCCACCGTGCACAGACGTGATCGGCGAATCCCCTTACCATGCGCCAGGTTTCCGAATTCAGCGGCCGACCGGAGCGGACGAACGTCCATGCGGCGTCGACGACCCAGCCGTAGCCGTCGAGCTGATGCTGATCGGCCGCGTCGTTGCCGAGCCGCACGGGTACGCTGCCCGCGAAGCCCGGCCATCCCGGCAGGGTGCGTTCGGCGGGGGCGTGCCGGCCGTCGAGGGTGAACAGGACCGGCAGGCGGGGCCGCTGCAGGCGGCTGGCGTGCAGGAGCCATCCGAGGAACCCGCGTGCCTCGTCGACCTTGCCCGCGCCCAGGAAGGCTGCGACGCCGATGCTGGCGTCGCGCGGCCAGGCGTAGCGGTAGTCCCAGTTCCGGACCCCGCCGGGCCACTCGGGTAACGACGTCGTCGGGGCGGCGATCGGCGCCCCCGACGGGGAATACGTGAGCAGCCGCAGCGTCAGCAGGCTTCGCACGACGGCCTCACGACAGGGCAGATCGTGAGCGATCTCCGCCGTCCACGCCCGCCAGCGTGCCTCGTCCTCGGTCACGAGCTCCCAGGCCGCGGAGGGAGGGAGGTGGATCAGCGGCTCGCGGTGGGCCACAGTCAGGACGACGGTGACCGGATGCCGCGGGGTCACGAGGATCGAGGTCGGCCGGCCCGGCGGGATCGGGGTGCCGGAGTCGCAGGCCAGGGACAGGGCGAGCGAGCCCCACTCGCACACGAGGTCGGGACCGCGCCGCACCTTCGGGGGGTGGTGGCGTTCACCGAGCCTCGGATCGAATTCGACGACGGCGCGCGCAGTTTCGCCCTCGACGGAGAGGCGACGCACGAGGACGGTCGCCGGGAGCAGCCGTCCGGCCACCTCCGCGATCATCGCCTCGCTCAGGGTGAGCCGGGTGTTGCCGAGGTCCCAGGTGGTTTCCAGCGTTGCGGTGTGCGTGCGGTAGCGGCGCCGGACGACGGTGGCATGCCCCTCGGGCCCGAGCCGGAACCGCCCCGCCGGCGCTCCGCCGACGAGTCGGCCGAAGACGGGATCTCCGTCGAAGCGGGGCACGCAGAGCCAGTCGAGCGATCCGTCGCCGGAGACCAGGGCCGCGGTGCGGGTGTCGCCCAGCAGGCCGTAGTCCCCGATCCGGGTCTGCGTGCCCGCCCTGTCCTCGATGCCACTCTCGTCGAAATCGGTCATCCTGAAAGTCATTTCAGCGCACCTGGAGAAGAAGGCCGAGTGCGGTGCCGTAGACGAGATGGGCGGCGACGGCGACGGCGGGGGTCTGCGCACCGTAGTTCAGGCCGAGCAGGCCGGGTGGTTCGAGGACCGCGGTGCTCCGCGGCCCGGCTCGATGGGAGGCCATGCGCGGATGCACGCCCGGCAGTAGTGGCAGCAGGACCGTCAAGGCGACCGCGACGTGCAGCAGGCCGAGCAGCATGCCCAGCCACCACGTCGCCCGGTGGAGCAGCGCGAAGGTGGCGGCGTAGCCGAGTGCGAAGGCCTGGCCGATCGCGAGGTGGATGAAGAATCCGACCACCCGGGCACGATCCGGGTCGGCGGTGACGACGGTGCCGAGCACGAGCGGCAGATCCAGGCGGCTGTAACCGGCCAGTTGGGCGGCGATCATGACTGCGGTCAGGGCGGTGGTGGCCACCGATCCGAAGAGCGCCCATCCGGCCCAGTCCATGGCGGAGTCACCTTTCGGTGGGGAGGTCGCTGCCGCCGGTCCACGGTCGCCGTCGGACGTCCGTGAACCGGCGGCTCGGTTTCACGATGTGCCCGGGGTGGGTCCGCGGCGAGTCACCGGGGCGGTGGCCAGCCGGGCCAGGGCGAGGGCGGCGACCGCCAATCCGAAGTCGCGCAGCGCGATGTCGAGGTAGCCGCCGAGGGTGACCAGGTCGACGATGATGCCGAGCAGCCATGCGGCCACGACGTAGCCGCCGATGGCGGGTCTGATCGCGACGACGATGCCGGCGAGGATCTCGACCACGCCGACCGCGAGCATGGCTTGGTGGGCGGTGCCCGGGACGAGGTCGTCGATCCAGGGTGCGAGGTAGCGCTCCCAGTCGGTGAGCAGGTTCGCGAACTTGTCGAGACCGAAGGCGATCGGGGCCACCGTGAACACGGTCCGGAGAAGGACGAATGCCTGGCGGGCGCCGGCGTTCGTGCCGGCCGGGGTGGAGTGGAGCGTGGTGGGGGAGGTGGGCGTGTGGCTCATCGAAGTCTCCTGACTTCTAAGAGAGAGTAGATTTGATTTTAGAAGTGTGACGTAGATTACGTCAAGAAGTTTCTCTTTTAGAAGGGGGAATCGTGCAGGACGAGTTCGCCGAACAGGCGTCGGGGATCGGTGCGCTGGCAGACCCGGCTCGAAGGTCCCTCTACCGCTACGTCGCCGCACAAACGGACGCGGTCGGGCGCGAGCAGGCTGCGGCCGCGGTAGGCCTGCCGCTGCACGCAGCGAGGTTCCACCTCGACCGGCTCGTGGAGGAGGGCCTGCTCGAGACGGAGTACCGCAGGCTCTCGGGGCGGACGGGCCCGGGTGCAGGACGGCCGTCGAAGCTCTATCGGCGCTCGTCGCGCGAGCTGTCGATCTCCCTGCCCGAGCGGCGCTACGACCTCGCCGGGGAGGTTCTGGCGGCCGCGATCGAGCGGTCGATGCGCGACTCGGTGCCCATCGCGGAGGCGGTGCGGACCGCTGCCGTCGAGCACGGCCGGCGTATTGCCGCGAATGCGGCCACCCCGGCCGTGCCCGCCGGAACGGTGCCCGGTCCTATGGACGCGGGAGGTACCGACCTCGAACGTATGGCGCGGCTGCTCGCCCGGCACGGCTACGAGCCGCGCCTGTCCGGCGACGGGCAGATGCGGTTGGCGAACTGCCCGTTCGACCGGCTGGCGAACGAGCACCGTGAACTGGTCTGCGGGATGAACCTCGCCCTGCTCGACGGGGTCGTCGCCGGACTCGGGACCGACCGGCTCTGCGCGGAACTCGCCCCGGAACCGGGGTTCTGCTGCGTCCGGATCCGGGGCGTAGAGCGGTGAGTCGTCGCGGTTCCGGGCCTCAGAGCCCGAGCGCCGCGGCGACCTCCCGCAGGGCCGGAACCGGGTCGTCCCGCATCGGCAGGGCCTGGACCGCGACGTGGTCCGCCCCGGCGTCGAGGTGCTCCCGCAGACGCGACGCGATGTATTCCGCGTCGCCGTGCGCGACGAGCGCGTCGACGACCCGGTCGGTGCCGTCGTTGTCGAGTTCCTCGGCGGTGAAGCCGGTGCGTTCCAGATTCGCACGGTAGTTGCGCAGCTTCAGATACGGGTTGGCCACGGCCTTGCGGCCGATGGTGCGGGCCGTGGCGACGTCGGTGGATAGCACGATCTTCTGCTCGGGGGCGAGCACGGCGCCCGGGCCGAGAACGGCGCGCGCCTCGCGGGTGTGCTCGGGGGTGGTGAGGTAGGGGTGGGCTCCGGCGGCCCGGTCCGCGGACAGCTTCAGCACCTTCGGTCCCAGCGCGGCGAGGACCCGCCGCGCCTCGGGCACGCCCTCGCGGTCGAGCACGTCCAGGTACTCGACCAGGGCCGCGTAGGGCTTGCGGTACGTCTCACCGTGCGCCTCGGGGTGGCCGACGCCGACACCGAGCAGGAAGCGGCCGGGATGGCGTTCCTCGAGCCGGTGGTAGGAGGCCGCGATCTCGTCGGCGGGGGCGGTCCAGATGTTGACGATGCCGGTGGCCACGACGATGTTCTCGGTGGCGTCGAGGAGGCGTTCGGCCACCTCGAGGTCGGCGGGCGGCGAACCGCCGATCCAGATGGTGCCGTAGCCGAGCTTCTCGATCTCGGCTCCGGTCTCCGGTGGGAGGCCGGTCGCGTGCCGCCAGACGCCGAAGCGGCCGAGCGGGGGAGTCTGCGTCGTGTTCTCTGCCTTCGTCGAATCCGTCACGCCGGGTCCAACCTCCGTCGCCGCCGGTTTCATTCCGGGCGGTCGATCGGTGGCGGTCGGCCCGGACCGCGGCCCTGGATGATCGTCCAAACCCCTCCGCCGGACCG
Organism: Rhodococcus sp. ENV425; assembly: GCF_002887785.1. Taxonomy (NCBI): domain Bacteria; kingdom Bacillati; phylum Actinomycetota; class Actinomycetes; order Mycobacteriales; family Nocardiaceae; genus Rhodococcus; species Rhodococcus sp. ENV425. Next base: position 16,166 of record NZ_PCZU01000209.1, on the reverse strand, counting down.
CGGCCGACTTTGTAGCTGCGGGCACCCCGGGAGCCGCCCCGCCTGCGCGAGGGTGGAGACACCGGAACGAAGGAGGCTCCCGTGCCGTACACCGTCGCCGAGTTCGACGCCCTGCCGGAACCCGAGGCCGTCGCGCTGCTGACGACCTGCTGCGCCGGCGCGACCTGGGCCGCCCGGGTGGCCGCTGGACGCCCGTACGGCGACCGTCCGGCCCTGCTCGACGCCGTGTCCGTCGCGATCGCGGGTCTCGACGACCACGGCCGGGCCGAGGCCCTGGCCGGGCATCCGCGCATCGGGGAACGTTCGGAGAGCGCGTCGTCGCAGCGGGAGCAGTCGGCCGTCGCCACCGCCGACGCCCGGATCCTTGCCGCCCTCGCCGCCGGCAACCGTGCCTACGAGGACAGGTTCGGGCACGTGTACCTCGTGCGCGCGGCCGGGCGGTCCGCCGCCGAGCTGCTCGACATCCTCCACCGCCGCCTCGGCAACGATCCCGCCACCGAGGCCGCGGAGGTGCGCTCCGCCCTGGCCGACATCACCCGGCTCCGGCTCGAACGTCTCGTGCTCGACGAGGCCGACCTCGCATCCCGCGGGGGCGGGCGATGAGCACCCTCAGTACGCACGTGCTCGACGCCACCACCGGGACTCCGGCAGCCGGAGTGCACGTCGCCCTGGCCGGCGCGGACGGCAGCGTCCTCGGGACGGGACGCACCGACGACGACGGCCGGATCCGCGCACTGACCGACGAGCCCCTGCCGCCCGGCACCTACACCCTCACCTTCGGCACGGGCGACTGGTTCGCCGAGCGCGACATCGTCCCCTTCTATCCGGAGGTCGTCGTCACCTTCCGGATCTCTGTGGCCGGCAATCACTTCCACGTGCCGCTGTTGCTGTCCCCGTTCGCCTACTCCACCTACCGCGGGAGCTGACCCCATGACCGAACTGACCGGCAAGATCGTTCTCGGACCGCACCAGTACGGCAAGGCCGAGAACCGCGTGGTGCGGATCCATCGCGACACCCCGCGGCACGAGATCCGCGACATGAACGTCTCGTCCTGCCTGCGCGGCGACTTCGGCGCCGCGCACCTCGAGGGCGACCAGGGCACCGTCCTGCCCACCGACACCCAGAAGCAGACGATCTACGCCTACGCCAAGGGCGTCGAGTTCGTCGAGACCTACGCCCTCGCCCTCGCGCGGCACTTCGTCGACGACGTCGAACCCGTCCACTCGGCTCGCATCGAGATCGAGGAATACGCCTGGGAGCGCGTCGCCGTCGACGGGGTGGGGCACGACCACACCTGGACCCGGAAGGGCTCCGAGGTACGCACCGCCGCGGTGACCGTCCAGGGTTCCGGCCGGGCGCGCCGGGAATGGGTGATCGGCGGGCTGAAGGACCTCGTCGTACTCAAGTCCACCGGTTCCGAGTTCGCCGGGTTCCTCACCGATCCGTACACGGTCCTCGAGCCGACTCGCGACCGGGTGATGGCGACGAGCCTCGTCGCGAGGTGGCGGTTCACCACGACCGACGTCGACTGGGACGCCACCTACGCCGGGATCAAGGCGACCATGCTCGAGCGGTTCGCGAACCTTCAGTCGAAAGCACTGCAGCAGACTCTTTTCGAGATGGGACGCGCCGTGCTCGAGAAGTACCCGTTCGTCGCCGAGATCCGGCTGTCGGCCCCCAACAAGCATCACTTCGTCTACGACCTCGAGCGGTTCGGCGTGGTCAACGACAACGAGGTCTTCCACGCCGACGACCGGCCCTACGGCCTCATCCAGGCGACGGTGCAGCGCGAGGACGCCCCCGACGCCGGGATCGCCTGGGACGCCTACACCGGCGCCGTCTGACGGGCCGCTCTCATGCCAGGGCGCGCACGGCGAGGTACACGTCGAGCCGGTCGCCGATGCGTCCGAGGTCGCGGCCGGTGAGTGCCTCGACGCGGCCGATCCGGTAGCGGACCGTGTTCAGGTGCACGTGCAGTCGGTCCGCCGTGCGGCGCCAGGAGCCGTCGCAGTCGAGGAACGCCTCGAGGGTGGCGAGCAGCCCGGCGTCGGTGCGCCGGTCGTGCTCGAGCACGGGCCCGAGGATGCGCCCGGCGAACGCGCGGCGCAACTGATCGGGAACGGCGGTGAACAACCCGAGCGCGGAATCGAGCTCGGCCGCCCGCACGCACACCGCCCCCGCGTCGCCGCGCGCCGCGGCGACGGCGGCGGCCGCGGAGCGCACCGCGCCGTCAACGGATTCGCCTGTGCCGCAGGCACTGACACCGACGAGTAGGCGAGTCCGGGCCAGCGCGGGAGCGAGGCGCCCCAGGCGCCGCCGCAGCGCGGCAACCACCTCGGACTCGTCGCCGTCGACCAGCGCGACGACGCGCCCGGCGACGTCGACGGTGGTGACGGCGCCGGACAACGCGTCCTGCACGGCGGCCCGCATCGCGGCGCGCTGCTCCGGGGTGCCGGCCGGGGCACGGTCGACCACCACGGCGACCGGTGATCTGCCGCAGTCGATGTCGCCCCCGGGGGGCGTCCGGTCCGCGGCCTCCCACCCGAGCCGGCGGCGTTCCTCCCGCCGCACCCGGTCGAGGGCCGCCACCGCGGCGAGTTCGCCGAAGGCGTCGAGGCACTCCGCCTCCGGGGTGCCGGCGTGCCGGACCACGAGGTACCACGAGCCGATCCGGTCGGCGAGCCCCGAACCGACGGGCAGCACCGTGTATCCCCCCGCCACCTCGGCGGGCAGGCGATCGGCGGTCAGCGCGGTCCTGGTGAGGGCGTCGACATCCTCGTCGGGCAGGGGATCGGCGCCGGCGACGGGCATCCCGGTGGCGGTGAGCAGCCACGCCGACACCCCGAACTCCCGGGCGGTCCGGTCCGTGAGTTCGTCGAGGCTGCACCCGTCGGCGACCGCGGTGAGCAGCCGTCGCTGCCGGGCCAGGCCGGTCTGCAACCGGTCCATCCGCGCCCCGGCCATCCGGCCGGTCATGTACTCGATGACCCGGCTGAACGGCACCTCCTCGGGCACCGAGAGCAGCGGTATCCCGTGCCGGACGCAGGCCTCGACCACGTCGGACGGCACCTGCCCGTGCAGCGCCTCCCCGGCGGCGAGGGCGGAGACCCCGGCGCGGGCGAGCAGCGTGACGAACAGGTCCGCGTCCGCCGCGGTGCGCCGCCAGACGAGGCCGGTGAACACCAACGATCCCGCGCTCACGTAGCGGGTGGGATCGGGCATGTCGGTCGTGCACGCCCGCAGCACCGGGCGGGTGAGCGCATCGGAGTCGCCGTGCAGCAGGCGGATTCCGAGCTCCGGTGCGTCGAGGACATCCTGTAGCAGCACGGCGTTCACCTCCGGGTGACGGGTTTGGACGATCGCACAATACGAAGCCGATATTTCGGTTCCGTTTCGTGTGTGCCGACCGGGATGTTGCGGTTTCCGGGGCGTTGACTGGGAGCGTCGACGAGCGTGAGGAGCAACGCCGATGCAGCCGAACACCACCCGGCCGATCGTGATCCAGGGCGCGCACGTGGTGACGATGGACGCCGGACGGGCCGAGTACCGGCGCGGGCACGTCGTCGTCGAGGGCAACCGGATCGTCGCCGTGGGCGCCGGCGAGCCGCGCGGCTACGCCGACGCCACCCTCGTGGACGGCACCGGCTGTGTGCTGACGCCCGGCCTGGTGAACACCCACCACCACCTGTACCAGTGGATCACCCGAGGCCTCGCCGTCGACCACACCCTCTTCGAGTGGCTGACGACGCTGTACCCCGTCTGGGGCGGGATCGACGCCGACGCCGTGCACGTCGCGGCGAAGGGCGCCCTCGCCCACCTCGTCCGCACCGGCTGCACCACCAGCACCGACCACCACTACGTGGTCCCGCGCGACGGCGGCGACGTCTTCGGTGCGGAGATCGCCGCGGCCGCGGACGTCGGCGTCCGGTTCCACCCGTGCCGCGGATCCATGGACCTCGGCGCGAGCGCGGGCGGCCTGCCGCCGGACCACGTCGTCGAGGACCTCGACACCATCCTCGTCGAGAGCCAACGGGCCGTGGAGAGGTGGCACGATCCGTCGTTCGGGTCCATGCTGCGGATCGCGCTCGCACCGTGCTCGCCGTTCTCGGTGAGCACGGAGTTGCTGAAGCAGTCCGCGGTGCTCGCCCGCGATCTGGGGGTGCGGCTGCACACCCACCTCGCGGAGACCCTCGACGAGCAGGACTTCTGCATGGAGCGGTTCGGCTGCAATCCGGTGCAGTACATGGAGTCGCTCGACTGGACAGGCCCCGACGTCTGGTACGCGCACGCCGTGCACCTGGACGACCGCGACATCGGGGTGCTCGCCGCCTCGGGCACGGGCGCGGCGCACTGCCCGACGTCCAACGCCCGCCTCGGTGCCGGCATCGCCCGCGCCGCCGACCTGTACGCGGCGGGGGTACCGCTCGGTCTCGGGGTCGACGGGGCGGCGAGCAACGAGTCGTGCTGCATGCTCGAGGAGGCCCACCACGCCGCGCTGTTCGCCCGGGCCCGCAGCGGGCCGCGCGCGATGACGGTCCGGCAGAGCCTGGAACTGGCGACCGTCGGCGGGGCGCGGGTCCTCGGCCGGGAGAACGAGATCGGCTCCCTGGAGGTCGGCAAGCTCGCCGACCTCGCGCTGTGGCGGATCGACACGCTCGCCCATGCGGGCATCACCGATCCCGTCGCCGCGCTCGTGCTCGGCTCCCAGCCGCCGCTCGAGCTGCTGCTGATCGACGGTCGCGAGGTGGTGCGCCGCGACGAGGTGCGCACCGTCGACGAGACGTCGGTGGCCGCGGAGGTTGCCGCCGCGCACGACGCCCTGGTGGCGAAGGCGGGGTGAGCGCATGGACCTGCACACCGTGACCGCATACGACATAGCCTGTACCCGAGAGGATCTCGTCGCCGACGCTGCTACGGCGTTCGTCGGCGGCGGGACGTGGCTGTTCTCCGAGCCGCAGCCGTACCTGCGCCGGCTGCTGGACCTGTCCGGGCTGCGCTGGCCCGCTCTGACCGTCACCGACGCGGGTCTCGAGATCGCGGCCACCTGCACCGTGGAACGCCTCGCCGCGCTGTCGGGAACCGAAACATGGCCGAGCGCAGCGCTGTTCCATCAGTGCGCGGCGGCACTGCTCGCCTCGTGGAAGATCTGGAAGCGCGCCACCGTCGGCGGCAATGTCTGCCTCGCGTTCCCGGCGGGGGCGATGATCTCGCTGTCCACGGCGCTCGACGCCACCGCCCTGATCTGGGCGCCGGACGGCGCGGAGCGACGGATTCCCTTGCAGCAGTTCGTTACCGGAAACGGAACGAATCTGCTCGGGCCGGGCGAGGTGCTGCGCAGCGTGCACGTCCCCGCGGCGGCGCTGGCGTCGCGCACCGCGTTCCGCAAGATCGCGCTCGCCCCACTCGGCCGCTCCGGCGCGGTGGTGATCGGCCGCGTCGGCCCCGACGGCGCCTTCACGCTGTCGGTGACCGCCGCGACCGTGCGGCCCTACGTGTTCCGATTCCCCGAGCCACCCACGCCCGGCGAACTCGCCGACGCGCTGCGTACCGGTGTGCCGGCCGACGCGTACTTCACCGACGCGCACGGCGCCGCCGACTGGCGCCGCGCCGTCACCGCCGTCCTGGCCGACGAGATCCGAGAGGAACTGTCGTGAGGTTCACCGTCAACGGCCGCGAACTCGACGCCGACCCCCGGCCGGGACAGTGCCTGCGCACGCTGCTGCGCGAGCACGCCCACTTCGAGGTCAAGAAGGGCTGCGACGCCGGCGACTGCGGCGCCTGCTCGGTCCTCGTCGACGGAGAGGCGGTGCACTCGTGCGTCTTTCCCGCCGTGCGTGCCGAGGGCCACGCCGTGACCACCGTCGCCGGCCTCGGTACCGGTGACGATCTGCATCCGCTGCAGCAGCGGTTCGTCGACGCCGCCGGGTTCCAGTGCGGATTCTGCACGGCCGGAATGATCGTCACCGCCGCCACCCTGACCGACGACGATCTGACGGACCTGCCGAACCGGCTCAAGGGGAACCTGTGCCGGTGCACCGGCTACCGATCCGTCGACGACGCGCTGCGCGGCGTCACCAACGTGGAGGCGCCCGCGCCCGGGCCCTCCTGCGGGCGGTCCCTGCGTGCCCCGGCCGCCGCGCGGGTGGTGACCGGCGCCGAGCCCTACACCTTCGACACCACCGTCGCCGGTGCGCTGCACGTCGCCGTGCTCGGCAGCCCGCACGCCCACGCACGGATCGTCTCGATCGACACCACCGCCGCCGAGGCACTGCCCGGCGTGCACGCGGTGCTCTGTCACCGCGACGCCCCGGCCGTCGCGTACTCCACGGCCCGCCACGAACACCGGGACGACGACCCCGACGACACCGTGCTGTTCGACCGGATCCTGCGCCACCACGGGCAGCGGGTCGCGGCCGTCGTCGCCGAGACCCCGGCGCTCGCACAGGAGGGATGTCGCCTGCTCGCCGTCGAATACGAGGTGCTGCCGTACGTCCTGGACCCGGACGAGGCGCGCCGGCCCGGCGCTCCGCTGCTGCACGCGGACAAGGGACCCGAGAACCGCATCGCCGATCCGTCGCGCAACCTCGTCGCCGAACTGCACGGCGAGGTCGGTGACGTCGACGCCGGCGTTGCCGCGGCCGCCGCCGTCGTGCGCGGCCGGTGGCAGACGCAGCGCGTGCAGCACACCCACCTCGAGACCCACGGCGCCATCGGGTGGATCGACGGCAGCGGTGATCTCGCGACCGGGGGCCGCCTGGTGATCCGCAGTTCCACGCAGGTGCCGTTCCTCGTCCGCGACGAGCTGTGCCACATCTTCGGTCTCGACCGCGATCGGGTACGGGTGTTCGCCGCGCGCGTCGGCGGCGGCTTCGGCGCCAAACAGGAGATGCTCGCCGAGGACGTCGTCGCGGCGGCCGTCCTGCGCACCGGACGCCCGGTGCAGTGGGAGTTCACCCGCACCGATCAGCTCACCGTCGCGCCGTGCCGGCATCCGATGCGCGTGGACGTCACGGTCGCGGCCGGTGCCGACGGCGTCCTCACCGCCCTGGCGATCGATGTGCTCTCCGACGCGGGCGCCTACGGAAACCATTCGGCGGGAGTGATGTTCCACGGATGCGGCGAATCCGTCGAGGTGTACCGGTGCCCGAACAAGCGGGTCGACGCCCAGGCCGTGTACACCAACAATCGTCCCTCCGGCGCGTTCCGCGGTTACGGGCTGGGGCAGATCATCTTCGCAATCGAGTCGGCGATGGACGAGCTCGCCGTCGAACTCGGCATGGACCCGTACGAGTTGCGGCGGCGCAACGTCGTCGTGCCCGGCGACGACCTGGTGGGCGCGCACCCGGAGGGCGGCGATCTGATCTTCGGCAGCTACGGGCTGGACCAGTGCCTGGACCTGGTGCAGGACGCGATGCGCCGAGGCGGTGCCGGGGAACCGGCCGGGCCGCAGTGGCGCGTCGGTGAGGGCATGGCCCTGGCGATGATCGCGTCGAACCCGCCGGGCGGGCACGTCGCCGACACGTCCGTCGAACTGCTGCGCGACGGCACCTATCTCGCGCGGGTCGGTACCGCCGAGTTCGGCAACGGCACCACCACCGTGCACACCCAGATCGCCGCCACCGAGCTGGCCACCCACCCCGACCGCATCCGGATCCGCCAGTCCGACACCGACGTCACCACCCACGACACCGGTGCGTACGGATCGTCGGGGACGGTCGTCGCCGCCAAGGCGCTGCTCGCCGCCGCGCGGGAACTGCGCCGGCGGATGGTCAAACTCGCCGGACAGATCACCGGCACCGACCCCGACGACGCGGTGCCCGAGGCGGACGGGGTGCGTGCGGGCGGCCGCCTCGTCGCCCCCGGCGAACTGCTCGACGCGGCCGGCGGCACGCTGCGGGCCGAGGGCAGCCACGGCGGCCTGCCCCGCTCGTTGTCGTTCAACGTGCAGGCCTTCCGCGTCGCCGTCGACGTGCGCACCGGCGAGCTGCGGATCCTGCAGTCGGTGCAGGCCGCCGACGCCGGCGTCGTGGTCAACCCCGAGCAGTGCCGCGGCCAGGTGGAGGGCGGCGCCGCCCAGGCGATCGGGGTCGCGCTGTACGAGGAACTCGTCACCGACGCCACCGGCCGCGTCGTCACCGATGCGCTGCGGAACTACCACATTCCGCAGTACGCCGACCTGCCCCGCACCGAGGTGTATTTCGCCGACACCTACGACGCGCTCGGCCCGATGGGCGCGAAGTCGATGAGCGAGGCGCCCTTCAACCCGGTGGCGCCCGCGCTGGCGAACGCGGTGCGCCGCGCGATCGGGGTCCGGCCGCACGAGCTGCCGCTCTCCCGCGACCGGATCTGGCGGCTGCTGCAGTGATCGGCGCCGGTTCCGTCGGCCCGCCCGTGCCGAGCGAATGTATCGCTCACTCGATCAGGCCGACGGAACGATACATTCGCTCGAGGAGGGGAGGGGCGAACAGGCGGTCTCAGGGGTGGCGGCGCCGCAGCAGCAGGTAGACGATCAGGGCCACCAGCGCCGACACGGCCACTGCCGGGCCGACGCGCTTGAGTACGGACCCGCGGGCGTACTGCATCAGGTCCAGCGGCGCGGCCTCGGTGGGCTGTGGTGCCGCCGTCACCGGCACGGCCGGGGTCACCTCCGGGGCCCCGCCCGCCGGGGGTGGGGGCGCGGCGGCCTCCGGCGTCGGCACCGGGGCGGGCGGGCCACCGAGCTTGTCCGCCAGGCACGCCGTGAACTGCTCGATGATCTTGCCGCCGACGTCGGAGATCATGCCCCGCCCGAACTGGGCGGGCTTGCCGGTGATGGACAGGTCGGTCACGACGGTGCCCTCGGTGCGGTCGCCGTCGCCGACGAGGGTGATCGTGAACGTCGCGTTCACGGTGCCGTTGCCGCGCGAGTCCTTCGCGGCGGCCTCCATGACCGCGCGGCGGGCCTGCTCGTCGGTCTCGACGAACTCCCCGGTGCCCTTGTACAGCAGCTGTACCGGTCCCATCTTGATCTTCACCGTGCCGGTGAAGGTGTTGCCGTCGACGCCGGTGAGGGTGGCGCCGGGCATGCAGGGTGCCACCTTCTCGGGGTCGAGCAGTGCCGTCCACACCTCGTCGATGGGTGCCGGCACGGACATGTGGTGTTCGAGTTGCATGGTTCGTCTCCAGTGTGTGCTCAGGCGACGTCCGCTGCCGTCGCCACGGCACGGCGCGTGAGCACCCGCGCGAGCTGGCGGCGGTAGTCGGCGTCGGCGTTGCCGTCGCTCATGGGTGAGGTGCCCTCGGTGGCCTGCTCGGCGGCGGCACGGACGGTGTCCGCCGTCGCGGGCTGCCCGACGAGGGCCTGCTCGACGGCGTGCGCCCGCACGGGCACGGCCGCCATGTTCGTCAGCGCCACCCGGGCCTGACGGATCGTGCCGCCGTCCGTCTGCACGGTGGCGGCGACCGCGACGATCGACCAGGCGTGGGCCACCCGGTTGAACTTCTCGTACCGCGCCGCCCATCCCGTGAGCTTGGGGATCCGCACCTCGACGAGGATCTCCTCGGGCTGCAGGGTGGTGGTGAAGTAGTCGTCGAAGAACTCCGCGACGGGGATGCTGCGCCGCCCCGACGGTCCGGCCGCGACGAGGGTGGCCTCGAGGGCGAGCACCGGCGCGCCGAGATCCCCGGCCGGATCGGCGTGGGCCAGGGCCCCACCGAGGGTGCCGCGGTGCCGGATCTGCGGGTCGGCCACCGTGCTCGTGGCTTCGGCGAGCAGCCGCGCGTGTTCACGCACGAGCGGATCGTGGATCACGTCGTGGTGGGTGGTCATCGCGCCGATCACGAGGTCGCCGCCGTCCTCGCGCACCCCCCGCAGGTCGGGGACGCGCCCGAGGTCGACGAGCGTGGTGGGGGCGGCCAACCGCAGCCGCAGCACCGGCATCAGGCTCTGCCCGCCGGCGATGATCTTGGCGTCCTCCCCGGCCGCGGCCAGCGCGGCGACGGCCTCGTCGATGGTGGTGGGCGCGACGTAGTCGAACGTCGACGGAATCATCGGGCGCCTCCCTGAGCCGATTGCCGAGCTGATTCGACGGCGTGCCACACCCGCATCGGGGTGCACGGCATCTCGATGTCCCGCACGCCGAGGTGGCGCACGGCGTCGAGGACGGCGTTGACCACCGCCGGCGTGGAGGCGATCGTGCCGGACTCGCCGACCCCCTTGACGCCCAGCGGGTTTCCGGTGGCGGGGGTCTCGGTGCGGTCGGTGGTGAACGTCGGCAGGTCCGCGGCCGACGGCAGCAGGTACTCGGCGAACGAACCGCTGAGCAGGGTGCCGGACTCGTCGTGGACGGCCTCCTCGTACAGGGCCTGCGCGATGCCCTGGGCGAGGCCGCCGTGCACCTGCCCCTCCACGATGAGCGGGTTCACGACGTGCCCGACGTCGTCGACGCACACGTACGAGCGGATGCGCACCTGCCCGGTCTCGGTGTCCACCTCGGCGGCGCACAGGTGCGTGCCGTGCGGGAACGAAAAGTTGTCCGGGTCGTAGGTGGCCTCGGAATCCAGGTTCGGCTCGATGCCTTCGGGCAGGTCGGCCGCGGTGAACACCGCGAGCGCGATGTCGCTCATGCCCACGGCCTTCTCGGTACCCCGGACCCGGAACCGGCCCTCGGCGAACTCGAGGTCGTCCTCCGAGCACTCCATCATGTGCGCCGCGATCGGGCGGGCCTTCGCGATCACCTTCTCCGCGGCCTTGACCACGGCCATACCGCCGACGGCGAGGGACCGGGATCCATAGGTGTCCAACCCCTTCGGCGAGGTCTGCGTGTCGCCGTGCAGCACCTCGATGTCCTCGAACGGCACTCCGAGCCGGTCGGCGACGATCTGGCTCCACGCCGTCTCGTGGCCCTGCCCGTGCGACGACGAACCGGTGACCACCTCCACCCGGCCGGTGGGCAGCATGCGGATCGCGGCGTGCTCCCAGCCGCCCGCCCCGTAGTTGAGCGAGCCGAGTACCCGCGACGGCGCCAGGCCGCACATCTCGGTGAAGGTCGACACCCCGATGCCGAGCTGGACCGGGTCCTGCCGGCGGCGGCGTTCCTCCTGCTCGCGGCGCAACTCGTCGTACCGGAACAGATCGCGGGCCTTCGCGGTGGCCGCCTCGTAGTTGCCCGAGTCGTACGTCAGGCCCGCGACGGTGTCGAACGGGAACTCCTCGTGCCGGATCCAGTTCTTGGCGCGCAGCTCGAGCGGATCCATCGACAGCTCGGCGGCGAGCTCGTCCATGATCCGTTCGATCCCGAACGTCGCCTCCGGCCGGCCCGCCCCGCGGTAGGCGTCGGTGGGCACCTTGTTGGTGAACACGTTGGTGCACGAGAAGTGGTAGGCGCCGAACTTGTAGATGCCGTTGAACATGAACGCGCCCAGGATCGGTACGCCCGGGGTGACGAGCCTCAGGTAGGCGCCCATGTCGGCGAGCAGCTCGACCTTCAGGCCGACGACGGTGCCGTCGCGGCGCGCGGCGAGGGTGAGCTTCTGGATCTGGTCGCGGCCGTGATGCGCCGCGACCATCGACTCGCTGCGGGTCTCGGTGTACTTGACCGGTTTCCCGAGCCGGCGCGCGACGAGCAGTGCGAGCAGTTCCTCCGGGGTCACCTGCAGCTTGCCGCCGAAACCACCGCCGACGTCCGGTGCGATCACCCGCAGCTTGTGCTCGGGGATGCCCAGCGTCATCGCCAGCATGATCTTGAGGATGTGCGGGATCTGCGTGGCCGACCACACGGTGATCTGCGGCCCGGTCGGGTCGACGACGACGGAGCGCGGTTCCATGAACGCCGGGATGAGCCGCTGCTGCCGGAACGTGCGCTCGACGACGACCTCGGCGTCGCGGATGGCCTGCTCGACGTCGCCGCCGGTGCCGGCCTCGGCGGAGTCGAACGTCCAGGTGGCGCTGACGTTGGTGCCGAGGTCCGGGTGCACGAGGTCGGCGCCGTCGCGGGCGGCGATCGCCAGGTCGAGGACCACGGGCAGCTCGTCGTAGTCCACGTCGATCGCCTCGAGGGCGTCGTGGGCCTCGTAGGCGCTGCGCGCGACGACGAGGGCGACGGCCTCCCCGGCGAAGTTGACCGTGTCGACGGCCAGGGACGGCGCGGGCGGGATCTTCATATCGGGGGTGATCACCCACGCGCACGGCAGGCTGCCCTGCTCCGGCGAGGCGTCCGCGCCGGTGAGCACCGCCACCACGCCGGGTCTCTGCCGTGCTTCCGACGTGTCGATCGAGGTGATGCGGGCGTGGGCGAACGGGCTGCGCAGGATCGCCATGTGCAGCATCCCGGGGAGGACGAGGTTGTCGGTCCAGCGGGTGCGCCCGGTGACGAGGTGCTCGTCCTCCTTGCGCCGCCGCGACTGGCCGATCTCGGGTTCGACGGTGCTGGTCATCGCCCGCCTCCTGCCGTCGTGTTGTCCGTCTGCAGTTCGGCGGCCCGGGCCTTCTGCGCCGCGTCCAGCGCCGCCCGCACGATGTTCTGGTAGCCGGTGCAGCGGCACAGGTTGCCCTCGAGACCCAGCCGCACCTCGTGCTCGTCGGGATCGGGGTTCTCCTCGAGCAGGTCGATCGTCGACATGATCATGCCGGGCGTGCAGTAGCCGCACTGCAGTGCGTGGTTGTCGTGGAATGCCTGCTGGACGGGGTGCAGCACGCCGTCGCGGGACAGGCCTTCGACGGTCGTGACCTCCGCACCGTCGGCCTGCACGGCGAGCACCGAGCAGGATTTGACGCTGCGGCCGTCGAGGTGCACGGTGCAGGCACCGCAGTTGCTGGTGTCGCAGCCCACCACGGTGCCGACCTTGCCGAGCCGGTCGCGCAGGTAGTGCACGAGCAGCAGCCTCGGTTCCACCTCGTCCGTGTAGGTCGTCCCGTCGACGGTGACAGTGATGCGCATCGGGCCTCCAATGCCGGGAACATCCGGGATCCAAGATCGTCGAGAAGTGTTCACTGACACTGTGCTCCAACGATGACCACCGAATACGCCGATTCGCCGAATCGGTGGCGGAACAACCTCGTTCCCGCGCGGGTGGCGGCGGGACGGGGGAATCCGACTCGCGAAGCCGACCCGCGGCAGGGCATTTTCGGTCCGCGTGCGGGGTACCCCCCGGGCATGGATCAGTCCGAAACTCCCCTGCTGGATGCACTGGATCAGTACCACCGGCTCGACCGTTACGGCTTCTCTCCGCCCGGCCACCGCCAAGGCCGCGGTGCCGACCCGCGGGTGAAGAAGGTCCTCGGGCTCGACACGTTCCGCTCGGACGTGCTCGCCTCGGGCGGCCTCGACGACCGGAAGTCGGGCAACGGCTACCTGTCGCGGGCCGAGCAGCTCATGGCCGAGGCGGTCGGAGCGGAGCAGGCGTTCTTCTCCACCTGCGGCAGCTCCCTGTCGGTGAAGGCCGCGATGATGGCGGTGGCGGGCAACGATCCGGGGGGACTGCTCGTCGGCCGGGACTCGCACAAGTCGATCGTCGCCGGGCTGATCTTCAGCGGCGTCACGCCCCGCTGGATCACACCCCGGTGGGACGAGGAGATGCACTTCTCCCATCCGCCGTCGCCGGACCAGGTGCGCGCGACGTGGGAGAAGTACCCGGATGCGGCCGGCGCGCTGATCGTCAGCCCGAGCCCCTACGGCACGTGCGCGGACCTCGAGGGCATCGCGAAGGTCTGCCACGAGCGGGGCAAGCCCCTCATCGTCGACGAGGCGTGGGGCGCGCACCTGCCGTTCCACGACGACCTGCCCACCTGGGCCATGGACGCCGGCGCCGACATCTGCGTGGTCAGCGTCCACAAGATGGGTGCCGGATTCGAGCAAGGATCGGTGTACCACCTACAAGGCGACCTGGTGGACGGGGCGCACCTGTCGGCCTGTGCCGACCTGCTGATGACCACGAGCCCGAACGTGATGATCTACTCGGCCATCGACGGGTGGCGCCGGCAGATGGTCGAGCACGGCGCCGAGTTGCTCGGTGACGCACTGCAGCTGGCTCGGCGTACCCGCGACCGGATCGCCGCGATCGACGGGCCGACCGTCCTCGAGGACCGGTTGCTCGGCGAGGAGGCCTCGCACGATCTCGATCGGCTGCAGATCCTCCTGGACGTGAGCGAACTCGGCGTCTCCGGCTATCAGTGCAGCGACTGGCTGCGCGAGCACTGCCGGCTCGACCTCGGCATGACCGATCACCGGCGCATCCTGGCCACCCTCTCCATGGCGGACGACGAGGGCACCACGGACCGGCTCGTCGCGGCGCTCGAGTCGCTGTCGCAGGCCGCGGAGTCGTTCGATCCGCCGCCGAAGATGTATCTGCCGAGCCCCGGCGAGCTGCAGCTCGACTCGGTGATGTCGCCGCGCGACGCGTTCTTCGGCAGGGCGGAGATGGTCGACGCGGGCCGGGCCGCCGGGCGCATCGCGGCCGAGCAGATCACCCCCTATCCGCCGGGCATTCCCGCCGTCGTGCCGGGTGAGCGGCTCGACGACGCCGTCGTCGACTACCTGCGCAGCGGCGTGAACGCCGGGATGGTGATTCCCGACGCGACCGACACCTCGCTCGAGAAGTTCCGGGTCGTCGCCGAGGGCTGAGCGCGGCCGCCCCGGGCAGCTCCTACTGCCCGGGAACCGCGCTGTCCTCGTGGGCGTGGATCGGGCCCTCGGTGCGGGCGAGGTGCTCACCCCGGCCACCCCATTTCAGCGCGATGATCTCCGCCGCGATCGACACCGCGGTCTCCTCCGGAGTGCGCGCCCCCAGATCCAGGCCGATCGGGGAGCACAGCCGCGCCAGCTCGTCCTCCGTCATCCCCGCTTCGCGCAGGCGCGCCAACCGGTCCTCGTGCGTCCGCCGCGACCCCATGGCACCGACGTACGCCAGGTCGAGCCGCAATGCCACCTCGAGCAGCGGCACGTCGAACTTCGGGTCGTGGGTGAGCACCGTGACGACCGTGCGCGAGTCGACGCGCCCCGCGGCCGCCTCGGCGGCGAGGTAGCGGTGCGGCCAGTCCACGACCACCTCGTCGGCGGCCGGGAACCGGGCGGCGGTGGTGAACACGCCCCGCGCGTCGCACACCGTCACGCGGTAGCCGAGGAACGAGCCGAGCTGTGCCATGGCGGCCGCGAAGTCGATGGCGCCGAACACCAGCAACCGCGGCGGCGGCTGGAACGAGTGGACGAACACCGACATGCCCTCGCCGCGGCGCTGCCCGTCCGGCCCGTAGTGCAGCGTCGCGGTCCGGCCCGCGGCGAGCAGACCCCGCGTGTCGTCGGCGACGGCGTCGTCCGCCCGCGCCGACCCCAGCGCCCCGTGCGCGCGATCCGGCCACACCGCCATGCGCCGACCAACCCACGCCGGATCGGGATGCTCGGTGACGGTGGCGACCGCGACGGGTTCCCCGGCCCGCACCGACGCGACGACCTCGCCCAGCTCGGGGAATCCGGCGACGTCCACCCGTTCGACGAACACGTCGATGATGCCGCCGCAGGTGAGCCCGACGGCGAAGGCGTCGTCGTCGGACACGCCGTACCGCTGCAACACGGGCACACCGTCCTCGATCACCTGCTGGGCGAGCTCGTACACGGCGCCCTCCACGCAACCGCCGGAGACGCTGCCGGTCACGGTGCCGTCGCCGGCGACGAGCATCGCCGCGCCCGGTGCGCGCGGCGCGGAACGGAACGTCGAGACCACGGTTCCCAAGGCGACGGTGTCGCCGGCCCGGTAGCGACGGTCGAGTTCGTCGAGAACCTCACGCACGGTGGACCTCCTCCAGCAGTTCCTGCAGCGTCGCGAGGCTGTGCCCGGCGAGCAGACGGTCGAGATGCGGCAGGGCGGCCGCGATGCCGGACTGCACCGGCTCGTACCCGGCCGCCCCGGCGTGCGGGTTGACCCACAGCACGGCGCGGGCGAGGCGGCGCAGCTGGGCGAGCTGCTCGGCGAGCAGGCCGGGATCGCCGCGTTCCCAGCCGTCCGAGAAGATCACCACGACGGCACCGCGCGCGAGCCCACGACGGCCCCACCGGTCCAGGAACGCCCGCAGGGTCTCGCCGAGCCGGGTGCCGCCCGCCCAGTCGGGGACCGCCCGGCCCGCCGCGGCGAGGGCGAGTTCCGGGTCGCGGGCCCGCAGCGCGCGCGACAGCCGCGTCAGGCGTGTGCCGAG
>NZ_PCZU01000208.1:1887-5580 GCF_002887785.1 Rhodococcus sp. ENV425 | reverse complement strand
CAGCGCGGGTTCCACAACACTCTCTGAGGCAGCCTGTTGTTCTCACCCTGACGATGGTGGCGAGGGGCAGCAGCGGGTCGAGAGCTCACGTTGTGATCACCAGGAGCCAATCCTCGTTGCCGTCCCGGTTCGCCCCAGGGGTGGGAACGGTGCCGTCGGGTTTGAGGTCCGCCGGCTGTGTGGGGCCACTGGCATCGGCGGGGTCGATCCACACGGCGGTCGCCCCCGGCGGAACCAGCGAGGGATCGAGCCGGATCGTCCGTCGCGTCGGCACATAGACGACGGCCAGCGATCCGTCCGGCGTGCGGGCGGCGGTGACGTAGTCGTTGTCGAGGACGTCGACCATCTCCTCGTCCGTCGATGCAGCGCCGCGCCCGTCGACGACGAGTGGCTCGTCGACATCCGGCACCAGCTGCCACCACGGCCACGAGTTCCACAGCTCGCGGATGGCCTCGAGCTGGGTGACGGCGGGGGTGTCCAGACGCGTCTCCCACCCGTCCCGGAACTCCCAGTCGTCGGAGCCACGGAATTCGCCCGGTGAGCCGGAGGTCAGCGCCCACAGTGCCTGACGTCGGAGGGTCTCGTCGGTCGTCGGCGCGGTGTCGGACTGGTTGTTCTCGCTTTCGTAGTTTCCCTCCGAGAACAAGGCCGGGCGCGGATCCCTGGTGCCTGCCACCCGCGTGTACCCGTCGAGCACCGCCTTGTACGTGGGCATGTACGTGTAGACGAAGTTCCAGTCCACCAGCGGTTCCCAGAACGGGTTGTCTGTGGACAGGGATCGTTCGGCGCCCAGCTGGATCGAGAACGGCCGGTCCGAGCCGGCGGCGCGGATCCCGTCGAGCATCGCGCGCAGTACGTGGTCCGATGCGGCGCCGGCTGCACGATCCTCGGTGTCGGGCGAATAGTCCCCGCCGGTCAGCCAGACGATGTTCGGGAACCGCGCGTATCGCTGGGCGAACATCCGGCCGTAGACGAAAGCCTGCTGTGGGGTGGCCGAGGCGAACACGTCGGTGATGTTCCACCCGTCCATCGGATAGAGGAACAAGGTGTTTCCGTGTCGGCAGGCGATCCGGAAGTACTCGTCGAGCCGGGCCCAGTACGGCTCGTTCCATGCGGTGATGTCGCCGTCGACGAACGGTTCGATGCCGTCGAAGGTGGCTCCCTGATCGCTCGGCCCGCCGTTGCCGGGTGCGCCGATCGCCGAGATGATCGACGCGTTGAATCCGCGGGCCGCCCGATCGGCGAAGTACAGCTCGGCTTGCTCGGGCGACCAGTCCACCAGACCGGACCACGGCGAGTCCCCGCGGACCAGGACGGGGTCGCCGTACTGGTCTTCGAAGTAGCGTCCGTCGGGGCTGATGGTGGTGATGTAGCGCCGGTCGGCGCTGTCGGGGCCGCTGCACGGTGCGGCTGCCGCCACGGTAGTCGGTGACGACGGGCTGACCTGCGCGCCGCCGGAGCCGCCGGTGTCCGAACAACTCGCGGCCATCATCAGCGCGAGCACGGTCGCTGTTCGTTTCATCATTCCCCCACTTTGCCGGGGCGCGGAAGCCGAGGGACTGGCGTATCGACGTGGCGCCGGTCGTGTCCGTGCCCTGGTGCCCAGGCAGTGGCGGTATGCGGCGATCGGTCCCGACTTCGAATCGATTGGATGTCTTGTTCCGCCTGGTCGATTCGGTATTGACCGGATTGTGCGGGCCGGGTGCCCGGCGCAGGGCCGGACGGTGTCCGACTTCCGGGGCGTGTGCACCTCATCTGCTCGAGCGAGCCGTCGTCAGGTGGGTGCTGCGCCGAGAATAAGCCCGGCCCCGCCGAGAGTGGGCGGCGACCGGGGCCGCGGTCCACCGGTGGGCGGGAGTAACGACGGTGGTGTAAAGGGTGGCGGGGACTCTGCACCGGGTGGCCATCTCGACCAGTGTTGCGCCCTGCCTCTGAAGTCGGGGCGCAACAATGCTCGGCTCCGGTATCTGTGCCTCGGGCAGGAGCCGATGGGAGGGTGGGTGAATCCACCGAGGGCGGGTCCCTGGGGTGTCGACCGACAAGGACTCGGAGAGATTCATTCGACAGGGTGGGCGAGCGTGCCCACCAGGACGAGGCTGCACCCGAGCCCGGCCCGTTCCCGCCAGCGGATCCACCGCTCGCGGCCGAACAGCCGGGTCCCGACCGCTCGGGAGATGCGGTTGTGCAGCAGGCGCAGCGGCCCGCGATCCCCATTTGGCGCACACGTGCGGAGCGGCTGAAGATCGAAGTACGGGGTGAACAGTTCCTGCAGACGCGCCCGCGAGGGCCAGTTGCGGATCTGCCCCGGGCCGGGAGGGCGCAGCGCCCGGGTACGGTTCCAGATCGGCGGATTCTGCGTGGTCAGCACGACGGTGCCGCCCGGCACCAGCAGCGCGGCGATCTTGCGGACGAACTTCTCCTGATCGGGCACATGAGCGATGGTCTCGACCGAGACCACCACATCGAACCCCTGGGGAAGGGCGGTGGTCAGGAAGTCGCCGCTGATCCAGGTGATCTCCGGCTGGGTGGTCTTGAGCCGGTCGATGGTCTTGGAGGGCAGATCGAGGGCGGTGACCGTCCCGAACTCGGCGAGCTGGAGCGACAACCATCCCGTTCCGCAGCCGATGTCCAGGATGCGCATGTTCGGTCGGGCCACCGATCGGACTGCCTCGAGCACGTATTTTCCGCGTCGTTCGTTGCCGGGATTGTTTTCGCGGGGGGCGGAGTCTTCGACCCACTCGGTCCAGAAGCGGACCTGGGCATCCATCGGTGGTTGCGTCATGATATTTCTGCCTCGAAGATGGTGCGCCCGCGGTGGTTGCCAAGCGGATCCTGCCCTACGCGGGAGTCGGCGACGTGGGCGGGCGTGACGAGCGTTGCGCTTGCCGCGCCCGCCGTGGCCCTGAGGGTCTTATCCGGTGGTCGCGCTGCTCGGTCCGCAGAGGTTCTGGCGATCCCGAAGGCCGTCGCTGCATCAGCTCGCACCGTCAAGGGGTCACGGGATGTCGGCGGTGATGATCGAGGTCGGCGATCCGGACCCGTGCCGGACCCACCTCCCGGGACGTCCGCGTCGATTCTGTCGACAGCTCACTACATCGGCATGTTCATCATCGGCATCCCGCTCATCTGGTGCAGCCACATCATCAACTGGTGCAGCAAGGTGTGCGCCTGGTCCATCATGCCCATCATGTTCACAGCCGCGACCTTCCTCGAGCCCGAGCAGTTTTCGGGGTGCGGATACTTTCCACTCTCATCCTTCATCGTTCACCGAGTGACTTCCCGTATACGAAATCTGTCTTTCTTCAACAGATCTTCATCGGATCTCGACTTTCGATGGCCGTGCGCGGCAGCAGCAGATCTCGACAGTCGCCGCTGACACTCCGTTGTACGGGGCGGGGTATGCTCGTGTGGCCGCTCCCGATGAGTTCGGGAGTTCGGGGCGGAAGGCGCGGACATCCTGCGGGGCAGCCTCAGCGGCGGGCCGGTGTCCGGGTGGGTCGGGGACGCTGGCTGGGACAACTGTTTCGGCCTGCGTACCGCCCTCCTCGCCGGCGCTCACAGACGCACCGGTCTCGGCCTGATGGCTCCTGCCGGTACCTCTGCTTCCTACCCGACGAAAGGAATATCTCGTATGTCTGTGCCCCCACGTATGCCGCCACTACCGAGGCGCTGTACCCCGTGACCTGATTCTCC
>NZ_PCZU01000208.1:0-1812 GCF_002887785.1 Rhodococcus sp. ENV425 | reverse complement strand
CTCCATCGTGGTGATCTCCTGCTGCTGCGTGTCGGCGATGGTGCGGGCCATGGCCACCGCGTCGGGGTTCTGGCCGGAATCGATCTCGGTCTGCGCCATCGCGATTGCGCCGCGGTGGTGTTCGATCATCTGGGTCAGGAACAGTCGGGAGGCGTCGACGCCTTCCGCGTTCTGCAGCGCGGTCATGTCTTCGGCCGACATCATTCCGCTCATGCCGCCGCCCATCTGGCCGCCGCCGGGCATGGGGGTGGACTGCATGGGCATGTCGTGACCGGGCATCTCCATGCCGGGTGACGACATGGGCATGTTCGGTGTGGTCATCGGCATGCTGGTCGTGCCCATGGGCATGGTGGGCTGCCCCCAGTCGGCGAGCCAGCTCTGCAACTGCTCGATCTCCGGTCCCTGGGCGGCCTTGATCTGCTGGGCCAGTTCGGTCACCCGCGGGTCGATGCCCTCCTTGGCCAGGATGACGTCGCTCATCTCGATGGCTTGGGAATGGTGGGGAATCATCTGCTGGGCGAAGGTCACATCGGCCTGGTTGTGGTCCGCGGCGGCCTCGGCGGAGGCGGTGGTGCTCACCGCAGCCGACGTGGTCGATCCGGTGGTCTGGTTGTTGCCGGAGTCGCTGCAGGCGGCCAGGGTGAGCGCCGCAGCGACCGCCACGGCGCCGGTGGCCAGAGACTTCTTCCTCACAAGCACATTCCTTTCCTCGTGTGCATGCACCGGGCGAACCCGCCGCGGTCGCATCGGAGAGAGCATCCCCCTTCGGAGGGCGGGGCAAACCCCCGGGGCGCTCACCGGGTGCTCCGGCTCGGTCGTGCAGCCGACCGGTCGGCTGGCGCACCGGTGCGTATCCGAGCCTGTCAGCCGCACCCGGTGACAATGCGGAGCTTTCTGTGAAGATTTCCTGAAGAATCACCGCGCCCTGTCTCGGGCAGGTTTCTCCTGACGGTGGGGTCCGGCGCCCGTCACCCTCGACGTCCGGATCCGAGGCACCACACTCCCAGGGCCCGTCCGTAGGGACCTACGCTGCGGCCCAGACCCCATCTCGAGCGGGTTATTCGCCCCCGCACGCCATATCTCCGCAGGGGAGGCTGCTCACGGCGACCGGCCCTGCGGATCGGAGAACGCCCCGCCTGCCACCGGGTCCGGGACTCCTCGGTGTCGCTCCTGCCGCGAGCCGGGGCGGTGGAGGACCTACAGCGGAGCGGTTGTCCTCGGACGTGGCGGGATGGCGGTGTGGCGTGCGGTGCGGAACACTGCGGCGATGCCGGAGACCACCAGGGCCCAGAAACCGATCATCACCAGTCCCATGACCATCCAGCCGGCCCAGCCCATCGCACCCGTACCCCACATCACGGCTGCTCCCTTCTCGAAAGTCTCGCATCCGAGTCTGGGTGCGTTACCCGACGCCGGGGGTGGGGGTTCGATGAAGGTTCGCTGAAGAACGTCGCCACCAGCCTGCCGCGACGGCCACGATAGGACCATGGCCTCCGGTTCCGATCAGCTCGTCCCTGTACCCGCCGCGACCGCACCGGGCCCCCCGACCGGTCTGCGGGCGCTGGTCGTCGAAGACGAAATGGCGCTGGCCACGGTGGTAGGCACCTACCTCGAACGCGCCGGCTTCGAGATCACGCTCGTACACGACGGGCTCGCTGCCGTCGAGCGTGCCCGCCAGGTCGATCCGGATGTCGTGGTGCTCGATCTGGGGTTGCCGCGTCTGGACGGGATCGAGGTGTGCCGGCAGCTGCGCACGTTCTCCGACGCCTACGTCGTCATGCTCACCGCCCGCGCCGACGAGATCGACACCCT
>NZ_PCZU01000207.1:29656-42223 GCF_002887785.1 Rhodococcus sp. ENV425 | reverse complement strand
GAGTTCGGCCGCGAGAGTCCGCAGCTCGGCCAGCACCATGCCGGAGAGACCGGCGCCACGCCGCCCACCGGCACGCGGTGCAGTCTGTGCAGGATCGGTGGCCTGCGCTCCCGCGGACGAATCCGTGGTATCGAGAACAGGCGTAGCGATCAGGTCCGTATCTGTCACGGAGATCCTTTCCTTCCCTCACTCGCGCCACGCAGAGTCGAGGGTTCGTTCCGCAGATCTTGCGTCGATCTGGGATTGCCGTACGTGTTCACGGATCGAACGGTCGGCACGTCCGCCATCACGCCATCCTCCGGCAGGTGCGGTCGGTCCATCTCCCCGAAACGAGGTCAGGTGAGGATCGATCCAGGATCGATCGCCCCGATGGATCTGGAGTGAATGCCCTGGAAAAGCCAGCGACTGAAACGCACGACGTGCGGACTAAGCACAGAATAGCGACGAACTGTACGTTGAGCAAGAAGAAGCCCCCGGGCGCGTCGCCCGGGGGTTCGCGCCCGACTCGAGAGGTTCGGGCTCGCTCACACGACCTGCACGCCGTCCGCGACGTCGAGTTCGAGCACGGTCATGTCGTCGGCCTCCGCGGCCGCGCGCAGGTCCGCGGGGAACGACTCGGTCGTGAGGGCGAGGACCGTGGGGCCGGCACCGGAGACCGCGGCGGGAATGCCCGCCGCGCGCAGGGCGGCGATCCACTTGGTGGTCAGCGGCAGGGCCGGGGCGCGCTGCGCCTGGTGCAGCAGGTCCTCCGTCGCCGGCATCAGCAGGTCCGGCCGCTCGGTGAGGGCGACGACGGCCAGCGCCGCGCGGCTGACGTTGAACGCCGCGTCGCGGTGCGGCACCAGATCGGGGAGCAGCCCGCGGGTGTGCGCGGTGGACGAGCGCGACGACGGCACCAGCACGACGACCCGGATCGCCGGGTGGACCGTGAGGGGCACCGCGCGGTAGGTGCGCTGTTCGTCGCCGACGACCGACTCGCTCCACGACACGACCGCGCCGCCGAGGATGCTGGCGGAGGCATTGTCCGGGTGGCCCTCGAATTCGGAGGCGAGCTGGACGAGCTGCGCCTCGTCGAGCACGCGCTCCGGAGCCACCTTGCGCACCAGCCCGTTGGCGGCCGCCAGGCCTCCGACGACCGCCGAGGCCGAGGAGCCGAGGCCGCGCGAGTGCGGAATAACGTTGCGGCACAACACGTCCAGGCCGTCGGCCCACACTCCGGCGGCCTCGAGGCCACGCTCGACCGCCCGCACCACCAGGTGCGACGGTCCCCACGGCACCTCTTCGGCGCCCTCGCCCTCGACGCGCACCTCGAGGCCCGATGCGGTTGTGGTGACCGTGATCTCGTCGTACAACCCGACGGCCAGCCCGAGCGAATCGAAACCGGGGCCCAGATTCGCGCTCGAGGCCGGGACCCGGGCGGTCACGGAGATCCCTACGGGCAGCGTCTGCGTCATGTCGTCTTTCCCAACGGAGGAGGGCGCGGCGGTCACTAGGCCAGCTCGAGCGCCGCGGCCACAGCGACCGGATCGACCGGGATCGGCTCCACCTGCGGCATCCCGAGCAGCGCCGTGTCGGGATCCTTCAGGCCGTTGCCGGTGACGGTGCACACGACCTTCAGCCCGGAATCGAGCCAGCCCTCCTTGCGGGCGGCGAGCAGACCGGCGATCGACGCGGCGGACGCCGGTTCGACGAACACGCCTTCGGTGGCGGCGACGAGCCGGTACGCCTCGAGGATCTCCTCGTCGGTGGCCGCCCGGAACGCGCCGCCGGACTCCTCCTTGGCGGTCATCGCCCCGTTCCACGACGCCGGGGCGCCGATGCGGATGGCGGTGGCGATGGTCTCGGGGTCCTTGACGGGGGCGCCGTGCACCAGCGGTGCCGCGCCCGCGGCCTGGACGCCGAGCATGCGCGGCTTGCGGGTGGTGAGGCCGTCCGCGAAGTACTCGGTGTAGCCGCGCCAGTAGGCGGTGATGTTGCCGGCGTTGCCGACGGGCAGCACGTGCACGTCGGGGGCGTCGCCGAGCGCGTCGGCGATCTCGAACGCCGCCGTCTTCTGCCCCTCGATGCGCACGGGGTTGACGGAGTTCACCAGCCCGATGGTGGGGAACTCGGCGGTGGTCTTGCGGGCGAGCTCGAGACAGTCGTCGAAGTTGCCCTGGACCTGGATGATCTTCGCGCCGTACATGACCGCCTGGGCCAGCTTGCCCATCGCGATCTTGCCGTCCGGCACGAGCACCGCGCAGCCCATGCCGGCCTTGACGGCGTATGCGGCCGCCGAGGCGGAGGTGTTGCCGGTGGAGGCGCACAGCACGGCCTGCTGGCCGCGGGCGAGGGCGTCGGTGACGGCCATCGTCATGCCGCGGTCCTTGAACGAGCCGGTCGGGTTCAGGCCCTCGACCTTCAGGTGCACCTCGCAACCGGTCAGTTCCGACAGGTGCGCCGCGGGCAGCAGCGGGGTGCCGCCCTCGCGGAGGGTGATGGTCTTCCAGTTTTCGCCGATCGGGAGCCGGTCACGGTACGCCTCGATCAGACCCGGCCACGGGGTGTGCACGGGGGTGGCGGTGTTCTTCTCGGGCGCGCTCATTCGGCGGATCCCTCCAGTCTCAGGACGCTGGTCACAGCGATCACGGATTCGAGTTGGTCGAGCGCTGCGACGGTGTCCGACAGCGCCTTGTCGGTGGCGCAATGGGTCAGCACCACCAGGCGGGCTCCGTCGCCGGCGCCCTCCTGGCGCACGGCGGCGATGCTCACGTCCCGCTTGGCGAACTCCGCGGCCACCGCCGAGAGCACGCCGGCCCGGTCCGCGACCTGCAGGTTGACGTAGTAGCGGGTGACGATGTCGCTCATCGGGGCGATCTCGAGGTCGGCGTACCGTGATTCGCGCGGGCCCCGGCCCCCGTGCACCCGGTTGCGGGCGGCCATCACGAGGTCGCCCATCACCGCGGAGGCGGTGGGCGAACCGCCGGCACCCTGGCCGTAGAACATCAGACGGCCCGATGCCTCGGCCTCGACGACGACCGCGTTGAACGCACCGTTGACGGCGGCGAGGGGATGCTCGCGCGGCACCAAGGCCGGATAGACGCGCGCCGAGACCCGGTCCTTGCCGTCGGTGGTGATCCGCTCGCAGATGGCCAGTAGCTTGACGGTGCAGTTCAGCGCCCGCGCGGTGGTCAGGTCGGCGGCGGTGATCTTCGAGATGCCCTCGCGGTAGACGTCGCCGGCGGTGACGCGGGTGTGGAAGGCGATCGAGGCCAGGATCGCAGCCTTGGACGCGGCGTCGAAGCCCTCGACGTCGGCCGTCGGGTCGGCCTCGGCGTATCCGAGCCGGACCGCCTCGGCGAGGGTCTCGGCGTAGTCGGCGCCGGTCTCGTCCATGGCCGAGAGGATGTAGTTGGTGGTGCCGTTGACGATGCCGAGGACCCGGTTCACCTTGTCACCGGCGAGGGACTGGGTGAGGGGCCGGATGACCGGGATGGCGCCGGCGACGGCCGCCTCGAAGTACAGGTCCACGCGCTTGGCCTCGGCGGCCTCGGCGAGCTCGCCCGTGTACTCCGCGAGCAGGGCCTTGTTGGCGGTGACCACGGATTTGCCCGAGTCCAGGGCCGTGCGGACGAGCTTGCGCGGCAGTTCGATGCCGCCGATGACCTCCACCACGATGTCGACGTCGTCGCGGGCGATCAGGCCCTCGGCGTCCGTGGTGAGCAGGTCCTGCGGGATGCCGCGGTCGTCGCGGACGGTGCGCACGGCCACGCCCCGCAGCTCGAGCGGCGCGCCGATGCGCGCCTCGAGATCGGTGGCATCGTCGCGGATGATGCGCACGACCTCGGCTCCGACGGTGCCGTGCCCGAGCACAGCCACACCGATCGGGCGCTGCCCCGGTTCGTTGGTCACCGCTTCGGTCGTCACTCCGTAACCTCCAAGCTGAGCAGATCTTCCACGGTTTCCCGACGCAGGACGACGCGGGCGGCGCCGTCCTTGACCGCCACGACGGCGGGCCGGGGCAGCAGGTTGTACCTGCTGGACATCGAGTAGCAGTATGCACCGGTCGCGGCGACGGCCAACAGGTCGCCGGCTTCGAGGTCGGCGGGCATCCAGGCGTCGCGGATGACGATGTCGCCGCTCTCGCAGTGCTTGCCGACGACGCGGGACACGACGGGCTCCGCGTCGCTGGACCGCGACACCAGGCGGGCCTCGTACTCGGCCTGGTACAGGGAGGTGCGGATGTTGTCGCTCATGCCGCCGTCGACGCTGATGTAGCGGCGTGCCTGGTGAGCCCCCACCGCGACGTCCTTGATGGTGCCCACCTCGTAGAGGGTCACGGTGCCGGGGCCGGCGATCGCGCGTCCGGGCTCGACCGCGAGCGTCGGCTCGGGCAGGCCGGCGAGTGCGGACTCGGTCTGCACGATGTGCCGCAGCTTGGCAGCGAGTTCCTCCACGGGCGGCGGGTCGTCGCTGGGCACGTAGGAGATGCCGAGGCCGCCGCCGAGGTCGACGATGTTCATCTGCGCGGTCTTGTCGACGCCGAATTCGTGGACGGCATCGCGCAGCAGGCCGATGACCCGGTGCGCGGCGAGCTCGACCCCGTCGACGTCGAAGATCTGCGAGCCGATGTGGCTGTGCAGGCCGACCAGGCGCAGGTGATCGCTCGCGAACACCTTGCGGACCGCGGCCATGGCCACCCCGCCGGCCAGGGACAGCCCGAACTTCTGGTCCTCGTGCGCGGTGGAGATGAACTCGTGGGTGTGCGCCTCGACGCCGACCGTGACGCGGATCAGCACGTCCTGCACGACGTCGAGTTCGGCGGCGACCGCGTCGAGCAGGTCGATCTCCGACATGGAGTCCAGGACGATGTGCCCGACGCCTGCGGCGACGGCGGTCCGCAGCTCGGCCACGGACTTGTTGTTGCCGTGCATGGCGATCTTCCCCGCCGGGAAGCCGGCGCGCAGCGCGACGGCGAGCTCACCGCCGGTCGAGACGTCGAGGGACAGGCCCTCCTGCTCGACCCAGCGCGCGATCTCGGTGCACAGGAACGCCTTCGACGCGTAGTGCACCTTCGCGCCCGGCCCGAACGCGGCCGCGATGTCCCGGCACCGGGAGCGGAAGTCGTCCTCGTCGACGACGAAGAGCGGGGTGCCGTATCTCTCCGCGAGTTCGGTGACGGGCACGCCGGCGATCGTCACGACGCCGTCGTCGCCGCGCCGCGCGTTGCGGGGCCACACGTTCGGGTGCAGCAGGTTCAGCTCGCCGGCGTTCGCGGGCCGCTCGGTCAGGCCCGGTGCGTGCGGGATCTCGGCGTGCCGGGGACCGGCGGGGTGCGCGTTCACATCCGCTCCGGGGCGCTCACGCCGAGCAGTCCGAGCCCGTTGGCCAGCACCTGACGGGTCGCCGCGCACAGCGCGAGCCGCGCCGCGTGCAGCGGGCCGGGCTCCTCGTCGCCCTGCGGCAGGATGCGGCAGGAGTCGTAGAAGCGGTGGTAGGTGCCGGCGAGTTCCTCGAGGTACCGCGCGACGCGGTGCGGTTCCCGCAGTTCGGCGGCCTTGGCGAGGACGCGCGGGTACTCGCCGATCGTGCGGATCAGGTCGCCCTCGCGCTCGTGGGTGAGCAGGGCCAGGTCGGCGTTCTCGGCGCCGAGACCGAGCTCGGCGGTGTTCTCGGCGCCGAGACCGAGCTCGGCGGCGCCCCGGGCGATGGACGAGAGCCGGGCGTGCGCGTACTGGACGTAGTAGACCGGGTTCTCGTTGGTGGTGCTGGCCCACAGCTCGAGGTCGATGTCGATGCTCTGGTCCACCGACGAGCGCACCAGCGCGTAGCGGGCGGCGTCCACGCCGATCGCCTCGACGAGGTCGTCGAGGGTGATGACCGTGCCGGCGCGCTTGCTCATCTTCACGGCGACCCCGCCGCGCACGAGGTTGACCATCTGCCCGATCATCACCTCGACGGTGTCCGGGTCGTCGCCGAACGCGGCGGCCGCGGCCTTGAGCCGGCCGATGTAGCCGTGGTGGTCCGCGCCGAGCATGTAGATGCACAGGTCGAAGCCGCGCGACCGCTTGTCCTGGAAGTAGGCGATGTCACCGGCGATGTAGGCGGCGTTGCCGTCGCTCTTGATGACGACGCGGTCCTTGTCGTCGCCGAAGTCGGTGCTCTTGAGCCACCACGCGCCGTCCTGGTGGTACAGGCTCCCGGAGGTCTTGAGTGTCTCGACGGCCTTCTCCACGGCGCCGGACTCGAACAGGGAGTTCTCGTGGAAGTACACGTCGAAGTCGACACCGAACTCGTGCAGGGTGCGCTTGATGTGCGCGAACATCAGTTCGACGCCGATCGAGCGGAACACCTCGTGCCGCTCCTCTTCGGGCAGCGCGAGCGCGTCCGGGCGCTGCTGCAGCACGGCCTGCGCGATGTCGGCGATGTACGCGCCGGCGTAGCCGTCCTCCGGCGCGGGCTGCCCCTGTGCCGCGGCGATCAACGAGCGCGTGAACCGGTCGATCTGGGCGCCGTGGTCGTTGAAGTAGTACTCGCGGGTGACGTCGCCGCCCTGCGTGGTGAGGATCCGGCCGAGGGCGTCGCCGACCGCGGCCCAGCGGGTGCCGCCGAGGTGGATGGGCCCCGTGGGGTTCGCGGAGACGAACTCGAGGTTGATGCGGGTTCCGGCCAGCGCGTCCGAGTTGCCGTACGCGGCGCCCTCGGTGAGCACCTGGGCGACGATCGCGCCCTGGGCGTCGGCGGCGAGGCGGATGTTCAGGAAGCCCGGGCCGGCCACCTCGGCGGACTCGATGCCGTCGGCGGCGGTGAGGGCCTCGGCGAGCCAGCCCGCGAGTTCCCGCGGGTTGACGCCGGCCCTCTTCGCGACCTGCATCGCGACGTTGGTCGCGTAGTCGCCGTGCTCCGGGTTGCGCGGCCGCTCGACCGTCAGGGTCTCGGGCAGGACGGACACGTCGAGGTCGCGCTCGGCGAGCACCCTCGCAGCGGTTCCGTGGAGCAATTCGGCAAGGTCGGCAGGAGTCACGGGTCTCTATCCTATTGGCTCCGTCCCACCCGGCGTGACGCCGGTCCGGCCTGTTGTCGCGGTCACGGCCCGCCCGCCGCGGGGATGCCTGCCCGCCGCCCGCCCGTAGAGTTGACAGAGCACGCGCGGACCGAGCGTCGTGCGCCCTCTGTTGTCCATCCGTCGAAAGAGCACCCAACGATGCCCAGCGGTTCGGTAAGTGGCGGTTCCGGCAAGAAGTCCGGTGCCAAGTCTGCGAAGGCGATCAAGGCCTCCCAGAAGAAGAGCGGCGGTCGCGGCCTGCCCAAGCAGCGGCAGATTCCGTGGCTTCTGATCGGCGGCGTGGTCGCGGTGGTCGCGCTGGTCGCGGTCATCGCCGCCAGCATCATCCCGAAGTACCAGGACTCCCAGGCGCTCGCGGAGTGGACGCCGTCCGAGTCGAATCAGGACCCGTCGACTGCGATCGAGGGGGTCGTGACGGTCGACTACCCCGCCGGTCAGCACATCGGGTCCACGCAGCGCGTCGCGTACGACCAGAGCCCGCCGTTCGGCGGGCCGCACGACGCGATCTGGGCCACGTGCACCGGCACCGTGTACCCGGAGGCGATCCGCACCGAGAACGCCGTGCACTCGCTCGAGCACGGCGCGGTGTGGATCACGTACAACCCCGACCTGGTCGACCAGGCGGGCGTCGACGCGCTCGCGGCGAAGGTGGACGGCAAGTCCTACCTGATGATGTCGCCGTACCCGGGCCTCGACGCTCCGATCGCCCTGCAGTCGTGGGGGCATCAGCTGAAGGTGGACGCCGCCGACGACGAGCGGATCGACCACTTCATCGCGTCGCTGCGGCTGAACCGCTACGCCTACCCGGAGGTCGGCGCGAGCTGCTCCACGCTGCCCGGCTCGTACGACCCGAGCAATCCGCCGCCGTTCGATCCCTCCGCCCCCGGTCCGGACGCGGTGCCGATGGACGGCGGCACGGTGGACGGCACCGAGCAGGTGCCGGCCGACATGCAGGCCCCGGCGGGGAGCTGACGTGACGCACGATTCCGCTCCCACCGCCCAGGGGACTCCCACCCCCCAGGAGACGGGCCGACGCAGGGCGCTGCTGATCCTCGGTCTCGTCGCCGCCGTCGCGATCGGTTTCCTGCTCGGGTTCCTCGCCCGCATCCCGCTCGAGGACTCGCCGCCGGCGACGCCGGCCGCCGGCTCCGTCGACGTGGGATTCGCCCAGGACATGACCGTCCACCACAGCCAGGCGATCGAGATGGCCACCGTCGCGTTGACGGTGTCGGGCGACCAGCGGGTGCGCAACCTCGCGTACGACATCCTCACCACCCAGCAGAACCAGGTCGGGCAGATGCAGGGCTGGCTGTCGCTGTGGGGGCAGCCGCTGCTGCCCACCGGTGACTACATGACGTGGATGACCGAGGAGTCCGGCCACGACCACGGGAGCACGAGCCACTCCGACGGCGGCGGCGCCGGCCGGATGCCCGGCATGGCGACGTCCGAGGACCTGGCGAACCTGCGCCGCGCCACCGGCCCGGAACTCGACGTGCTGTTCCTGCAGCTGATGCTGCGCCACCACGAGGGCGGGCTGCCGATGATGGAGTACGGCGCGCAGTACGCGGGCCAGCCGGCGGTACGGACCCTGGCGCAGACGATGGTCGACACCCAGACCACCGAGTCGGAACTCATGACGTCGATGCTGGCGGAGCGGGGCGCGCAGCCGCTGCCGATGAACTGACCGACCGGACCCGCGGACGGGGGACGGCCCACCGGGCCGTCCCCCGTCGGTGTGTACCGTCCGAGTCCCCCGTCGGTGTCTACCGTCCGGCCCGGCCCCACTCCCAGTCGCGGATGTCGGGCATGTCCTCCCCGTGGGTGCGGATGAACTGGTGGTGCTCGACCAGCCGGTTCTTCAGGTGCTCGCGCGCGTACGCGGAGATCGGATGCAGACGGGGCACCCGGTCGACGACGTCCATGGCGAGGTCGAACCGGTCGATCTGGTTGAGCACGCACATGTCGAACGGCGTGGTGGTGGTGCCCTCCTCCTTGTACCCGCGCACATGGATGTTGTCGTGGTTGGTTCGCCGGTACGTCAGGCGGTGGATCAGCCACGGGTAGCCGTGGTAGGCGAAGATCACCGGCTTGTCCGTGGTGAACAGCGAGTCGAATTCGCGGTCCGACAGTCCGTGCGGATGCTCCGTGTGGTCCTGCAGCCGCATCAGATCCACGACGTTCACGACGCGGATCTTCAGGTCGGGGAACCATTCGAGCAGGATCTCCACGGCGGCGAGGGTTTCCATGGTGGGCACGTCGCCGGCGCAGCCGAGCACCACGTCGGGTTCGGCCCCCTTGTCGGTACCCGCCCAGTCCCAGATCCCGATTCCCTTGGTGCAGTGCACGATTGCCGCATCCATGTCGAGGTACTGCAGTTGCGGTTGCTTGCCGGCGACGATCACGTTGACGTACTGCCGGGTGCGCAGGCAGTGGTCGGCCACCGACAGCAGGGTGTTCGCGTCCGGCGGCAGGTACACGCGGATGACGTCGGCCTTCTTGTTGACCACGTGGTCGATGAAGCCCGGGTCCTGGTGCGAGAAGCCGTTGTGGTCCTGCCGCCACACGTGCGAGGTGAGCAGGTAGTTCAGCGACGGGATCGGCCGGCGCCAGTCGATGCCGTTGGTGGTGCGCAGCCACTTGGCGTGCTGGTTGAACATCGAGTCGACGATGTGGACGAAGGCCTCGTAGCAGGAGAAGAAGCCGTGCCGGCCGGTCAGCAGATAGCCCTCGAGCCAGCCCTGGCAGGTGTGCTCGGACAGGATCTCCATCACCCGCCCGTCGGGGGCGAGCCGGTCGTCGGTGGGCAGGATGCGGGCGTTCCAGGTGCGTGCGGTGGCCTCGAGGACGGGACCGAGCCGGTTGGAGTTGTTCTCGTCCGGGGAGAACACACGGAAGGTGGTCGCGTTCTCGCGCATGACGTCGCGCAGGAAGGTACCGAGCACGCGGGTCGATTCGACGCTGCCGGTACCGGGCGCCTCGACCGGCACGGCGTAGTCGCGGAAGTCCGGCAACGCCAGGTCTCGTACGAGCGGCCCGCCGTTGGCATGGGGGTTGGCGCTCATCCGCCGCTCCCCCGCCGGGTGCAGGTCGCGGATCGCGGGCACGGGGGCACCGTGGTCGTCGAACAGTTCCTCGGGCCGGTAACTGCGCAGCCACTCCTCGAGAATCTTGCGGTGGCTTTCGTCGTCGCGGGCATTGGCGAAGGGCACCTGGTGCGAGCGCCAGTACCCTTCGACCGGGAGACCGTCGACCTCCTTCGGTCCGGTCCAGCCCTTCGGGGAACGCAGCACGATCATCGGCCAGCGCGGTCGCTCGGTGACCCCGTCGCGGCGGGCGCGGCGCCGGATCTCGAGGATCGCATCGACGCAGTGGTCCAGGGCCGCCGCGAACGCCTGGTGCATGCGCTCGGGATCGGAGCCCTCGACGAATACCGGATCGTGGCCGTAGCCGCGGAGCAGGTGCTCGAGTTCCTCGTGTTCGATGCGGGCGAGGACGGTCGGATTGGCGATCTTGTACCCGTTCAGGTGCAGGATCGGCAGCACGGCGCCGTCCCGGCGCGGGTCGACGAACTTGGTGGAGTGCCAGCTGGTGGCCAGCGGGCCGGTCTCGGCCTCGCCGTCGCCCACCACGGCAGCGACGATCAGGTCCGGGTTGTCGAACGCGGCCCCGTAGGCGTGCGACAGGGCGTACCCGAGCTCGCCGCCCTCGTGGATGGATCCGGGCGTCTCGGGGGCGACGTGGCTGGGAATCCCCCCGGGGAACGAGAACTGGGTGAACAGCCGCGCCATGCCGTCCGCGTCGCGGGAGATGTCCGGATAGATCTCGCTGTAGGTGCCCTCGAGCCAGGCTGCGGCGACCGGCCCGGGCCCGCCGTGGCCGGGGCCCATCACGTACATCATGTCCAGCTCGCGGGCGACGATGGCCCGGTTGAGGTGGGCGTAGACGAAGTTCAGCCCCGGGGTGGTGCCCCAGTGTCCGAGCAGCCGGGGCTTGATGTGCTCGGGACGCAACGGCTCGCGCAGCAGGGGGTTGCCCATGAGGTAGATCTGCCCCACCGACAGGTAGTTCGCGGCTCGCCACCAGGTGTCGAGCGCGGCGAGCTCCTCGGAGCTCAGCGGTCCGGTCCGAGTTGCCGTGTCGGATTCTGCGTCCACGTACGGTCCTCTCCTGCGGGTGCGGTGTGGTCCGGTCTCGGGTTCGAGCCTGCCCCGGGCGGGTGGCCCACGCCGGCCGTTCCGGGAAACACTCGCCGAAGAGTTCCTCCCGGACGGCGCATCCGTGCCTGCCGGATACCCGACGAGCGCCGGAGAAACCCCCTCCGACCAGGCGATGTGGCGTATCGCCGACAATGCGCTACGCTAACTCCCGCCCCACCGAGCAACCGGTGGAGTCCGGAACGCCCTCGTAGCTCAGGGGATAGAGCGCTTGCCTCCGGAGCAAGAAGTCGCAGGTTCGAATCCTGCCGAGGGCACCACGGGAACGGCCCCGCGTCGCAGTGCGACGCGGGGCCGTTCCCGTTCTGCGGCCCGGACCTGGCGCAGAGCGGCAGGACGTTGAGACCAGGTGTTGTGAAACGCGGACTCGTCACGAAGCAGGATGTGCGCATCGTCCACGCCCAGAGATTCTGTGTTCATCGTCCGATGTCACCGACTGCCGCCCCGTGCGAGAACCCGTACAGCATCAGCGCCACCGCGCTGAGCAGTGACACCGCCGCGGTGACGAGAGCAGCGACCCCAGACCGAGGGCGGGTATCGCGGCACCGGCGTGCTGCGACCGAGCTGAGGGCTCCCACGACCAGGCAGGCTGTGAACGCCGCACCGGCGCGCTCGGGTACCAGCTCGGCGGTCCAGACCGCGAGCACCGCGGATCCTGTCATGTACCCCATGCCGAAGATGCCCGTCGAGGGTGCGGTCGTGGCTACGGAGCCACCGGCCAGCCCGAGCAGCACCAGCGCCGCACCGACCGTTGCGAGGCACAGCGCGGCGACCCGGACGCTGCCCAGTCGCTGCGCGAGGGTTCCGGTCGCCACCCCCACCATGCCGGTGAGACCGAGGGCCGCGTAGAGAGCCGGGACGGCCGCCGCCGGGAAGGTGCCGCTGTCCAGGACGTCGGCGGCATAGGTGAAGTAGACGACCACGACCGCGAAGTAGACAACGGAGTAGGCTGCCGGGACCCGAAGCGCTGCCACCAGCGAGGAGGCACCGGCTCGCCCCTCCGGACGTGGGGCCGACCCGGTCCGCGGCACCAGGCGCAGGTTCACGAGTGCGGCGGCCACGGCAGCGAGGGCGATGCCGACCCACACCAGGCGCCACGAGCCCACCGCAGCCAGGACGGCCAGCGCGCCCAGCAGCACCAGTCCGCCGCTGGTGCCGGTGGTGATGATCGCCAACGCTCGGGGCTGCTGCCGCGAGGGCACCGATCGGGTCACGATGTCGGAGTAAGGCGCCCAGACCCAGCCACCGGCGCTGCCGGCCAAAACGACACCGACGGCAAGCAGCCCCGGGGACTGCGCGAAAGTCACG
>NZ_PCZU01000207.1:0-29589 GCF_002887785.1 Rhodococcus sp. ENV425 | reverse complement strand
GCGCGACCCGCGGCGAGCGGCGAGCCGCGGCGAGCGGCGAGCCGTCCGGCGAGCAACAGACCGGCCAGGTAGCCCGCAAACGTTGCGCTGGCGACGAGGCCGAGCACCAGCGCGGAGAGCCGCAGGTCTTCCCGGATATCGGGCAGTGTCAGGCCGTAGGCGTAGCGGGCCATGCCGAAGCGACTCCGACCACCGCAGCTCCGGCCAGGCCGATCCGCCCGCCTGGGGAGAGCGTCATGAATTCCCCTTCATGCCGTGGGCCCGGCTACGTCACGGACCTCGGCCCGACTCCCGGGAGCATCGGCACTCACTGCGTGCATGCACCGACTCTCCCACGGCCGGATCAACTCGGTCACCTGCGGCCGACGACCGCGAGACCGGGTGTCAGTCCGCCGGATCCTGCTGGGCGGCCTCGGTGATCGGCGCCATGTCGAAGTAGTCGCGCCAGCCGGCGATCCTGCCGTCGACGACCTCGAAAGTCCCCATCACCGGCAGTTCGACGGTCCGTCCCCCGAGCGTGAACACGTCGACCCGCTCGTTGAGCACCACGCCGCCGTGGACAGCCTGGTGCCGGATGCGGAAATCGATGCCGCCGAACGAGGCGACGAACCCGGCGATGAACTCCTCGATCGCCGCGCGCCCGCGCACCGGTTCCATCGGGATGTTGTGGTAGACGGCGTCGTCGGTGAAGTAGGACGCGAGCACGGCCGGGTCGGGATCGGCCCAACGGCGGCAGAATTCGGTGACGAGCTCGTCGGGGGTCATGCGGTTCCTTCCGTCAGGCCCGGGCGAAGCGCGCCGGGTCGGTGCCCGGGACCCGGCGCGCCCGGCCTCTCTCGATGAGGTGCCGCACGTGCGCCGAGGCCTCGGACAGCGCCATCTGCTTGCCCGTGGGCGGAGTCTGGTCCCAGGGGCGGTACCACGTCATCCGCTCGGCAGCCTGCCACAGCGTCAGCTCCTCGTCGCCGAACGCCGCGTACAGATCGTCGAGGCGTCGCTCGTGGTGCTCGACGAGCGCGTCGGTGCGGGCCGCGAGGTCGTCGATCGGCTGCCGGTGCGCGGGCAGGGTGCGCCGGGCCGGGAGCGTGCCGACGGCGCGCAGGGAGTCGATGAATTCGCCGAGGGCGTCGCGTTCGGGGAGGGGGAAATCGAAGTCGCCCACGTGCGGGGTCGTGGTGGCGAGGACGTGGTCGCCGCTGAAGAGGATGTCGTGCTCCTCGATGTAGAAGCAGGCGTGGCCGGGGGTGTGCCCGGGGGTGAACACTGTGCGCAGGGTGCGGCCGGCGAGCGTGATCCGTTCGTCGGTGGCGAGCTTGCGGTCGGGATGGACGTCGGGCTTGCCGGTTGCGCGTTCCCCGTTCACCCGGTCGAGGTAGGTGGTGATCTCGTCGTCCGGGGCGCCGGCGCGGCGCCACTGCTCGGCCTCCCACTCGGCGTTGCCGTCGCCGGAGATCATGAGCTCGAGCTGGCCGAAGTCGTCCTCGTGCATGCCGACCCAGCAGCCCGACGCCTCCCGGATCCGGCCGGTCAGACCGACGTGGTCGGGATGGAAGTGGGTGACGACGACCCCCTCGACGTCCGCGACGGAGGCGCCGACGGCGGCGAGGCCGTCCTGCAGCGCGGCCCAGGACGTGTCGTCGTTCCAGCCCACGTCGACGAGGACCAGCCCGCGCGGCGACTCCATCGCATACACCTGGGTGTCGCCGACCGGCAGGTCGCTCACCGGTACGGGGATGCGGTAGATGCCGTCGCCGATGTCGCGGGCGTGGTCCATGGGGTCCTCCGAGCTACTCGATCGTTAGCCATTCAATGAACACAAACAGTAAACTATTTGGGTTCGTGCGGCTCGATGATCGCCATGATCGACCGGATCTCCCCCGCTGGGATGGCGAAGTGCTCGGTGACCGCCACGGTGAGGGTGCCGTCGCCGGCGTCGAGGTCGAGCAGGAACCGCGCGACGACGTTGTCGTCCCACTCGCGAAACGTCAGCTCCCGCACACGACGGATCGAGCGGTACTCGGGGCCCTGCTCGAGCCGGTCGCGGATCTCGACGCCGCTGTCGCCGGTGCGCACGCCGTTCTCGACCCGCCACGCGTCGGCCGCGAGCCGCACGTGTGATGCGTCGTGTCCGACGAGGGAGCGGATGTAGGAGCGGGCCATGGCGACGCGGGCGCTGTCGGTGGGCGCGCCGGCATGCTCGGCGATCGCGGCCATCAGGGTCGGCGCCCAGTCCGGCCGGCAGATCACCAGGTCCGGCATGTAGGGGTGGGGGCGGTTGTACTCGAGCTCGCTGCCGTCGATGCGGGCGCAGTACAGCCCCGCCGCCTGCGCGACCCCCACCGGCGCCGCGGAGTCCCACTCCCACTGCCCGCCGGCGTGCACGTAGGCATCGACGTCGCCACGCACCACCGCCATGGCCTTGGCCCCGGCCGAACCCATCCGCACCACGTGGGCGCCGACGGCCCGGGCGACGTCGGCGACGAAGGCCGGCGGCCGGCTGCCGCTGACGACGATCCGGGGCCGTCGGCCGGCCAGCGGCCGCAGTTCGGCGGGACGGACGTCGTCGGTGCCGTAGACGGCACCGACGGCCGGCTGAGCGACGGCGGCGGCGGTGATACCCCTGCCGGCCTCCCACAACGCGACGTGCACGGCCCAGTCCTCGTGGTCCGGCATGCCGTACTCCTTGGACCCGTCCAACGGGTCGACGATCCACACCCGCTTCGCGTGCACCCGCACCGGATCGTCGGCGGATTCCTCCGAGAGCACCGCGTCGCCGGGGCGCTCGGCGGCGAGCCGCTCGAGGATGTACGTATCGGCGGCGCGGTCGCCGCGGCGGCCGAGTTCGCGACCGGTGAGCGTGTCGGCCTCGGCCGCGCGGACGGTCAGCAACAGTTCGCCTGCAGCGGTGGCGATCTCGGCGGCGAGGGCGGCGTCATCGGTCATGGGGCCAACAATTCCATGACCAGCCCGGCCTGCGCGACCGGATCGCCGTCCTGCGGCCGCAGCACCAGGTCCGGCCGGGTGGGCGCCTCGTAGGGGTCGTCGATACCGGTGAACCCGGTGATCTCCCCTGCCCGGGCCCGGGCGTACATGCCCTTCGGATCGCGGGCCTCGCAGTCGGCGAGCGGGGTGTCGACGAACACCTCGAGGAACGGCAGCCCGGCCTCCCGGTGCTGCTCGCGGATCCGGTCCCGGTCGGACCGGTACGGGCTGATGAGCGCGCAGATCGTCACCAGGCCCGCGTCGGCCATCAGCTGCGCCACCGCGCCGACGCGCCGGACGTTCTCCGCGCGGTCCCGCGGCCCGAAGCCGAGGTCGGCGTTGAGGCCGTGGCGCAGGTTGTCGCCGTCGAGCCGGTAGGCCGGGACACCGGCCGCGAGCAGGCGCCGCTCGAGCGCCGCGGCGACGGTGGACTTGCCCGACGCCGACAGGCCGGTCAGCCACACCGTCGCGCCACGCGAGAGGCGTTCGGCGCGGGTCGCCTCCGCCGCGTGCCACACGACGGGGGCGGCGGCGAGGGTGGGTCCGGTGATCATCCCGGCGGCGACGGTGCTGCCGGTCGCGTCGTCGACGAGCACGAAGCTGCCGGTGGTCCGGTTGCGCCGGTAGGGGTCGAACAGCACGGGACGGCGGGTCCGCAGCTGCACCCGTCCGATCTCGTTGAGGGTCAGCGATCGTGCCGTCCCGTCGCGGTGGAGGGTGGTGACGTCGAGCCGGTAGTCGAGCCGCACCACGTGCGCGGCGGTGGCGTTGGAGGTGTGCAGCAGGGTGTAGGTGGCGTCGGGTGCGAGACCCGGGCCCTCGGCGAGCCAGCACACCATCGCGTCGAGCTCGTGCCCGACGAGCGGGCGGTTCCCCGGGCGGCACAGCATGTCACCGCGGCCCACGTCGAGGTCGTCCTCGAGTTCGAGGCACACGGCGCTGCCCGCGAAGGCGCTCGGCACCGGGTCGCCGCCCGGTCCGTGGACGGCGCGCACACGCGTGCCGTAGCCCGAGGGCAGCACCACCACCTCGTCGCCGGGGGCGAACGCCCCGCTCGCGACGGTGCCGGCGTAGCCGCGGAAGTCGCGGTGCTCCCCGTGACCGGGGCGGAGCACGTACTGGACGGGGAATCGCGCGTCGATGAGGTTGCGATCGGAGTCGACGTGCACCTGCTCGAGACGGTGCAGCAACGAGGCGCCCTCGTACCAGGTCATGGTGGTGGTGCGCGTGACGACGTTGTCGCCGAGCAGCGCCGACACCGGCACGAACGTCAGGTCGTGGATGTCGAGTTTGGCTGCGAACGAGGAGAATTCGGCGCAGATCTCGTCGAAGCGCTGTTGCGACCAGTCGACCAGGTCCATCTTGTTGACGCACAGCACGAGGTGGGGGACGCCGAGCAGGCTGGCGAGAAAGGCGTGCCGGCGGGTCTGCTCGACGATGCCCTTGCGGGCGTCGACGAGAATGAGGGCGAGGTCGGCGGTCGAGGCGCCGGTGACCATGTTCCGGGTGTACTGCTCGTGGCCGGGGGTGTCGGCGACGACGAAGGCGCGGTGCGGGGTACAGAAGTAGCGGTGGGCGACATCGATGGTGATGCCCTGTTCCCGCTCCGCCCGCAGTCCGTCGGTGAGCAGCGCCAGATCGGGGGTGTCCATGCCGCGCTCGCGGCTGGTGCGGGTGACGGCGTCGAGCTGGTCCTCGGGCACGGCCTTGGAATCGTGGAGCAACCGGCCGATCAGGGTGGACTTGCCGTCGTCGACGCTGCCGGCGGTGGCGATGCGCAGCAACCGGGTCATCAGAAGTAGCCCTCCTTCTTGCGGTCTTCCATGCCGGCCTCGGAGATGCGGTCGTCGGCGCGGGTGGCGCCGCGCTCGGTGACGCGGCTGACGGCGACCTCGGCGACCACCTCGTCGGGGGTGGCGGCGGCGGATTCGACGCACCCCGTGCAGGTGGCGTCGCCCACCGTGCGGAACCGCACCAGCGCGTCGCGCGGCTCGTCGTCCGGCAGCAGAGCGAGGAACTCGTTGAGCGCCAGCAGCATTCCGTCGCGCTCGACGACGGTGCGGCGATGGGCGTAGTAGAGCGACGGCAGCTCGATGCCCTCGTCGCGGATGTAGTTCCAGACGTCGAGTTCGGTCCAGTTGGACAGCGGGAACACGCGGATGTGCTCACCGCGGCGGTGCCGGCCGTTGTACAGCTGCCACAGTTCGGGACGCTGCGCCTTGGGATCCCACTGCCCGAACTCGTCGCGGAAGGAGAACACGCGTTCCTTGGCGCGGGCCTTCTCCTCGTCGCGGCGGGCGCCGCCGAACACCGCGTCGAATCCGCCTTCGCGGATGGCGCGCAACAGCGTTCGGGTCTGCAGCCGGTTGCGGCTCGCGCGCGGGCCGACGTCCTCGACGGCCCGGCCGGCGTCGATGTCGTCCTGCACCGAGGCGACCAGCAGGCGCACCCTCCGGCGGGCCGCCTCGGCGTCGCGGTAGGCGAGGACCTCGGGGAAGTTGTGGCCGGTGTCGATGTGCAGCACCGGAAACGGGATCGGCGCCGGCCAGAACGCCTTGGCCGCCACGTGCAGCATCACCGCGGAGTCCTTGCCTCCGGAGAAGAGCAGCACGGGACGTTCGAAGGTGGCCGCCACCTCCCGGAAGATGTGCACGGACTCGGCCTCGAGCGCGCGCAGCAGGGACAGTTCGTACGACGGCGTGAGGGTCATCGGGGCTCCAGCTCACGAGCGCCGGTCCAAATATGTACCGGCTCGGTCGAAAGGTTTCGCCCCGAACAATAGAACGAGTTTCAGTTCCGGGTCAACGCCTCGCGGGGTGCGAGCGAATGTATCGCCCACTCGATCAGACCGACGGCATGATCCATTCGCTCGGTCCCCCGGGGCCGCAACACCCGGCCGTCACCGGGCCGGGCGACGCCCGCGTCACCGGGCCGGGCGACGCCCGCCGAGCTCGCGCGTGACGGCCTCGGCGGTGGCCACGAGGGCCGCCCCGCGCCGGGCGATCTCCCGGTTGGCCAGGGTCGCGCCCACGTGGAGCGTGAGCACCACCGACTGCCGCCCGTCCGCGTCGTAAGCGGGGGCGGCGAGCAGGTTCACCGGATGCTCGGCGTCGGCCGGTTCCGCCCCGGTCAGCAGCACCCGCTCCCCCAGGCTGGACACCATCTCCCCCAGCAGTTCGCGCAGCTCGGACGGCAGGTCGTGCGCCGCGACGCCCGCCATGAGCGCGTGCAACCGCCGCCCGCCCGCGGTGAGCGACTCGACCAGATATCCCGCGGTGCGGCACTCGTCGACCACGTCCCGCAGGCGGTCCCGGTCCAGCCGCACCGGAAGCGTCGGCTCGCGCGCGAGCCACTGCTCGAGCCGCTCGTCGGAGTCCCACAGCACGTACATCAGGCCCACCGGCGGCGCGAACGGATAGACCTCTCCCACCCGCGCCCCGGCACCGCCCGGATCGGCCCCGGCGACGTCGAGGACCGCGATGCGGTCGCCCACCACCGCCGACGCGGCGCAGGTGGCACCGAACTCGGCGCCGAGCGCGGCCAGGTGCCGGTGGGTGACGGGACCGACGGCGAAGCCGCGCTGCGCGGCGCGGCCCGCGACGATCAGCGCGGGACCGAGGCTGTACGTCCTGTCCGCGGGATGGCGCATCAGGTAGCCGGCCTCGGTCAGGGCGGTCAGGATCCCCAGGCACGTCGGCTTGCTCATGCCCAGCCGGCGCGCCAGCTCGGAGAGCCCGAACCGGGTCTCCGGGTGCGCGACCAGGTGGTCCAGGACCTGCACGACCCGCTCGGTCGGCGGCGAACGCCGAGCGGACGACGTCGCGGCGGCCTCGGTCATTGACGCCTCCTTGGAACACGTTCTATCGTCGCTGCACCGAGAGCCTACCGCACCGGTACATATTTGAACCGCAAGGAGATCGTGTGCTCACCGATCCGCTCACATCCGCCATCGCCGAGGCCGAGAAGCTCGTCGCGACGGCGCCGCACATCCGCACCGAGCAGGACCTGGTCGAGGGGTACCGCTACCTCGCCGGCGGGATCACCGCCTGCGTCCACTCGGCGTGGGCGGCCGAGAGCCCCCACCCCACGTTCGTCACCGGCACCGGGCCCTACACGAAGATGGGACTCGACAACCCCGACACCCTCTACTTGGGGGCGCGCATCCGCGACGACGCCGAGTACGTCGTCACCGGCCGCCGCGGCACCACCTGCGACCTGAGCTTCCAGGTGCTCGCCGGCAACTACACCGACGCCGAGGTACCCGGCAACGTCACCGCGTTCGACGACCGCGAGCTGCGCATCGCCGACGACGGCACATTCGAGGCCCGGTTCGGTCCCGGCCCTGCCGACCCCGGAAACAACTACTTCACCCTCGCCCCCGGCTCGTCCCAGCTCGTCGTCCGGGAGGTCTACAGCGACTGGTCCCAGCGGCGCGGCACCCTGCGCATCGACCGGGTCGACGCGCTCGGCACACCGCCGCCCGAGCCGACGCAGGACGACGCCGCCGCTCGCTACCGGCGGGCCGGGCGCGCGCTCGTGTCCCGGGTGCGGACGTGGCTGCAGTTCCCGCAGTGGTTCTACCTCGATCTTCCGGT
The DNA here is from genome assembly GCF_002887785.1 of Rhodococcus sp. ENV425. NCBI lineage: Bacteria > Bacillati > Actinomycetota > Actinomycetes > Mycobacteriales > Nocardiaceae > Rhodococcus > Rhodococcus sp. ENV425. The sequence continues at coordinate 22,012 of NZ_PCZU01000207.1, read as the reverse complement.
CAACACGGTCACCGAACCGCGGCCTACGCCCGGCGGCCTGGCCACCCAGTACTCGTCCGTCGGGCACTTCGACCTGCGCGACGACGAGGCGATGATCCTCACCGTCCCCGCCTCCGACGCGCCCTACCAGGGCTTCCAGCTGGGCAGCCTCTGGTATATCTCGCTCGACTACATCCACCACCAGACGTCGCTGAACAACACACAGGCCCAGGTCGATCCGGACGGGATGATCCGCATGGTCGTCTCCGCCCGCAATCCCGGCGTCGCCAACTGGGTCGAGACCCTGGGCCGCAGCCGCGGGTTCCTGCAGTTTCGCTGGCAGCGCCTCTCCCGCGACCTCACGACCGCGGACGGCCCGACGGCCCGGGTGGTCCCGTTCGACGACCTGGCCGCGGCACTGCCGTTCCTCGACCACAACCGGGTCACGCCCCAGCAGTGGTCCGCGCGGATCGCCGCTCGCCAGACCGCGATCGCCGACCGGATGCTCGGGTGAGCGCCGTGACCACCACCCCGAGCCCCCTGCTCGCCGGACAGACCGTCGTGGTCAGCGGCGTCGGGCCCGGACTCGGCCGCACCCTTGCGGTGCGGTGCGCCGAGCACGGCGCCGACGTCGTGCTCGCCGCCCGCACCGCCGCCCGCCTCGACGACGTCGCGGCCGAGATCACCGCCCTGGGCCGGCGCGCCCTGTCCGTCCCGACCGACATCACCGACACCGGCTCCGCGTCCCGGCTGGTCGAGACGGCCCTCCGCGAGTTCGGCCGGGTCGACACCCTGGTCAACAACGCTTTCTCGGTTCCGTCGATGAAACCGTTGGCACGCACCGACTTCCAGCACATCCGCGACAGCGTGGAACTCACAGTCCTCGGCGCGCTGCGCCTGACCCAACTGTTCACCGACGCCCTGACCGAGACGAAGGGCTCGGTGGTGAACATCAATTCGATGGTGCTGCGACACTCGCAGGAGCGCTACGGCAGCTACAAGCTGGCCAAGTCGGCCCTGCTCGCGCTGTCACAGTCCCTCGCCACCGAGCTCGGCCCTCACGGAATCCGAGTCAATTCCGTTGCTCCCGGCTATATCTGGGGAGAAAACCTGAAGGCGTACTTCGAGCACCAGGCAGAGAAGTACGGCACCACCGTCGAACAGATCTACCAGCACACCGCGGCGGGCACCGACCTCAAACGCCTGCCCACCACCGAGGAGGTGGCCGACGCCGTGATCTTCCTCGCCTCCCCGCTGGCGCGGGCCGTCACCGGCCAGTGCCTGGACGTGAACTGCGGCGAATACCACCACTGACCAGCCGTGCGCGTTTTCGGTAGCCGGCACTACCAGAAGCGCGCACAGGGAAGGGAGATCCATGAGTGAACGCACCAGCGTCGGCACCGTCGAGGACCTGCACGCCTCCGCGACGCGGCTGACCGGCCTGACCGACTTCGGCGACGACGACTACACCGGGGCCCTCGGCGTCCTCCTCGACTCGTATGCGCGCGACGAACACCTCACCCCGCTCGGCAGCAAGATGTCGCGGGTGTTCCTGCGCGGCGCCCTCGTCGCGCGGCTGCTGAGCGAATCGGCCTGGCGCGCGCACCCCGAGCACGCCGACGTCGCGATCGAACGGCCGATCTTCGTCACCGGCCTCCCCCGCACCGGCACCACCGCGCTGCACCGCCTGCTCACCGCCGACCCCGGCCACCAGGGACTAGAGATGTGGCTGACCGAGCTGCCGCAGCCACGGCCGCCGCGCGAGACGTGGGCCGGGAACCCGGCGTTCGCGGCCATCGAGGCCGGGTTCGCGCAGCACCACGTCGAGCACCCGGAGTTCATGGGTGTGCACTACATGTCCGCCGGCGAGGTCGAGGAGTGCTGGCAGCTGCTGCGGCAGTCCTTCCGATCGGTGTCCTACGAATGCCTCGCGCACCTGCCCACCTACTCGCGCTGGCTCGCGCGGCAGGACTGGACCGGAGCGTACGCCCGGCACCGCCGGAACCTGCAGCTGATCGGGCTGCCCGACGCCGGCAAGCGCTGGGTCCTGAAGAACCCGAGCCACCTGTTCGCACTCGACGAACTGCTCACCGTCTACCCCGACGCGCTGATCGTCGTCACCCACCGCGACCCGCGCACCGTGATCCCGTCGGTGTGCAGCCTGGCCGCGCACGCCACCGACGGCTGGTCGCACACCTTCCGGGGCGCGAGCCTCGGGCGCAGCCAGCTCGACCTGTGGGCGCGCGGGCTCGACACGTTCACCGCGGCACGGAGCCGGCACCACCCGGATCGGTTCGTCGACGTGGACTACCGCGACTTCGTCGCCGATCCCCTCGGCACGGTCGGCGCGATCTACGACCGGTTCGGCATCCCGCTCACCGCCGGCGCCGAACAGGCGATGGCCGCGCTGCACGCCGAGAGCCGCAGCGGGGATCGCCGGCCGGCGCACCGCTACCGGCTCGAGGATTTCGGTCTGAGCGACGCCGAGGTGGACGAGCGGTTCCCGGACTACGCCTGTCGCTGACCCGCGGCTACCGCCGCGGCGGCGAGGACGTCGAGCAGCGGGAACAGCGCGGCGGCGATGAGATCTCCGGTCTCGACGAACGCCTGCTCGGACAGGCCGATCGGGTCGGGGATGTTCGGGGTGCGGGCCGCGCCGCTGGGATCCCGGCAGGCGTCGAGCCGGGCGATCGTCTCCGCACCGGTGACGGTCGCGATGCGGTGCGCCTCGGTCAGGGTGAACGACTTCGCCGCGGCGCCGGCGGTCAGGCCGGCGACCCGGTCGCGCTGCTCCTCGCTCATGGTCAGGACCAGGTCGGCGCCCTCGACCATCGTCGCGGTCACCCGGCGGGCGCGGAAGTCGCTCGCGTCGGCGCCGAGACCGGCGATGACCGCGGCCGCCCGGGGTTCGACGGGATACCCGACGAGGGCCCGCGTGCCCGCGCTCTCGGCGGTCAGGTCGGCCCACCCCGATTCGCACGCGTAGGCCCGCGTCAGCCGCTCCGCGATCACGGACCGGCAGACGTTGCCGCTGCAGACGAACAGGATGTGCACGCGCGCACTCTAGCCGCCGCGAATCGGGCGGAGGGGACGCGATTTTCGGCGCCGTGCGATGTTCACGTGCCGTTCGCACGCGCGCCGCGTGTCGTTCACTCACGGCGGCCGGTTCGCGGGCCGCCCCGGCGGGGTCCGGAAGCCGTGTCCACGTCACGTCCAGACCGTGCGACATGGGATGATCGACGTATGCCCGCACCCCTACCGCTCGATCCGATCGCCGAGGCCCACCGCCAGTGGACGGCCCACGGCTGGGGTGAGGTCGCGGACGGCATGGCCGCGGTGACCTCCGTGATGCGCGCGCAGCAGATCATGATGGCGCGGGTCGAGGAGGTTCTCAAACCGTTCGGGCTCACGTTCGCCCGGTACGAACTGCTGACCCTGCTGCACTTCACCAGGACCGGGGCGCTGCCCATGGCGAAGGCCAGCGCCCGGCTGCAGGTCCACCCCACCAGCGTCACCAATGCCGTGGACCGGCTCGAGACCGCGGGGCTCGTGCGCCGCACCCCGCACCCGAGCGACCGTCGCGCCACACTGGTCGAACTGACCGACGAGGGGCGGGCGCTGGCCGTCGAGACCACCGAGAAGCTCAACGCCGAGGTGTTCGCCCGGCCCGGCGTGCCCGACGACCAGCTCGAGACGCTGCTGCGGATCCTGGCCGGCCTGCGCCGCGACGCCGGCGACTTCGACACCGGAGGCGATCCCACCAGGTGGTGACACGGATCGGGGCCGTCCCGCAGGATGCGGAACGGCCCCGGTCGAGGACGACGATCAGGCGTGCTTGAACTCCGGCGCGCGCTTCTCGACGAACGCGGCCATGCCTTCCTTCTGGTCGGCGGTGGCGAACGTCGAGTGGAATACCCGCCGCTCGAACTTCACGCCCTCGGCGAGGGTGGTCTCGAAGGACCGGTTGACCGCTTCCTTGGCCATCATCGCGACGGGCAGCGACATCGACGCCACCGTGGTCGCGGCCTCGAGCGCCACGTCGAACAGGTCCGCGGCCGGCACGATGCGCGACACCAGGCCCGCGCGCTCGGCCTCCTCGGCGTCCATGTTCCGGCCGGTCAGGCACATGTCCATCGCCTTGGCCTTGCCCACGGCGCGGGTGAGCCGCTGCGAGCCGCCGATGCCGGGGATGACGCCGAGCTTGATCTCGGGCTGGCCGAACTTGGCGGTGTCCGCGGCGATGATGAAGTCGCACAGCATGGCCAGTTCGCAGCCGCCGCCGAGGGCGTACCCGGAGACGGCGGCAATGATCGGCTTGCGGGCCGAGGAGAGCCGATCCCACTGCGAGAACAGGTCTTCCGCGTACACCTCGGAGAACGTCTTCGGCGCCATCTCCTTGATGTCCGCGCCCGCGGCGAACGCCTTCTCGGAGCCGGTGAGCAGGATGGCGCCGATACCGGCATCCGCCTCGAGCTCCTCGACGGCCGCCACCACCTCACGCATCAGTTGGCTGTTGAGGGCGTTGAGCGCCTTGGGCCGGTTCAGCGTGATGATGCCGACGCGGTCCTTGCGGTCGAGCAGGATCGTCTCGAAGTCCGTCACTGGGTTTCCTGTTCTGTCGAGCGGTTGCGGATCTCGGTGATGATGGCCGAGAAGTCCAGTCCGCCGCCACCCGACTCGTTGAAGCGGTGGTAGATCTCCGCGGCCCGCAGCCCCAGCTCGGCGTCGACGCCGTTGGCGCGCAACGCGTTCGCGGCCAGACCGAGGTCCTTGTCCATGAGCGCGGCGGCGAACCCGGGCTGGTAGTCGTTGTTGGCGGGGGTGGTGGGCACCGGCCCGGGCACCGGGCAGTTGCTGGTCAGCGCCCAGCACTGGCCGGAGGCGTTGGACGCGACGTCGAAGAGGGCCTGGTTGGTCAGTCCGAGCTTCTCGCCGAGCACGAAGGCCTCGCTGATGGCGATCATCGACACGCCGAGGATCATGTTGTTGCAGATCTTGGCGGCCTGGCCGACGCCGGACCCGCCGCAGTGCACGACCTTGCGACCCATCACCTCGAGCAGCGGCTTTGCGGCTTCGAAGTCCTCCTCCGACCCGCCGACCATGAAGGCGAGGGTGCCGGCGGCCGCACCGGCCACGCCGCCGGAGACGGGCGCGTCGATGGCGCGGTGCCCGGCCTGCACGGCCTTCTCGTGGGCGGCGCGCGCGTCGGCGACGTCGATGGTGGAGCTGTCGACGAACAGCGTGTTCGGCCGGGCGGCCGGCAGGACCTCGTCGTACAGCTTCAGCACGAGGGCGCCGTTGGGCAGCATCGTGATCACGACGTCGGCGTCGCGGACCGCGTCGGTCGCGGACTCGGAGATCGTGAGGCCGTCGGCGCGGCCCTGTTCCTGGGCCGCCGGCACCGGGTCGAAACCGGTGACCGGGTAGCCGGCCTTGACGAGGTTCGCGGCCATCGGCCCGCCCATGTGGCCGAGACCGAGGAAGGCGACGTTCGGCAGTGTGCTCATGTCAGGCGGTTTCCTTCTCGGGTGCGACGAGCCCGAGTTCGAGCTCGCCGAGTGGCTGGAAGTACGCGTCGACGTCCGCGTCGGTGACGTCGGCGAGGGTCGCCGGCGACCACGCCGGGTTGCGGTCCTTGTCGACCACCTGCGCGCGGATGCCCTCGACGAGGTCGTGCGAGCGCAACGACGCCAGGGACACCCGGTACTCCTCGTTCAGCACCTCTTCGAGGCTGCCGAGTTCGCGGGCGTGGCGCACCGATCGCAGGGTCACCTTCAGCGCGACGGGCGACTTGCCGAGGATCTGCTCGGCGGCTGCGCGGGCCTCGGGCTCCTCGGCGTCCTGCAGTCGGGCGACGATCTCCTCGACGGTCGGCGCCGAGTAGGCGGCGTCGATCCAGGAGCGCTGCGCGAGCAGCGGCGACTCCGGGGCCGGCTGGGCGAATTCGGCGAGCGCCTCGTCGACCGTGCCGGATTCGAGGGCGGCGACGAACTTGTCGAGCGCCTCGGACGGCACGAAGTGGTCGGCGAAACCGAGGGCGATGGCGTCGCCGGCCGTCATCCGGCCGGTGGTCAGGGCGAGGTGGGGGCCGAGCTCGCCCGGTGCGCGCGAGAGCAGCCAGGTGCCGCCCACGTCGGGGACGAAGCCGATGCCCACCTCGGGCATCGCGATCGTGGAGCGTTCGGTGACGACGCGGACGTTGCCGTGGGCGGCGATCCCGACGCCGCCGCCCATGACGATGCCGTCCATGAGCGCCACGTACGGCTTCGGGTAGCGGCCGATGGCGGCGTTGAGGATGTACTCGTCGCGCCAGAAGTCCTGCGAGCCGGTGCCCCCGTCGCGGGCGTCGTGGTAGATCGAGACGATGTCACCGCCGGCGCACAGGCCGCGCTCCCCCGCCCCGTCCACGACGACCGCACGGACCGAGTCGTCCCCGGCCCACTCGCCGAGCGCGGCGGCCGTCACCTTCACCATGTCGTAGTTCAGGGCGTTGATGGCCTTGGGCCGGTTCAGGGTGATCCGGCCGATGCCGCCGGAGACCCGGACGAGGACGCCTTCCGTCTCGGTCATTTTGCTCCGTTCTGCGCCGCGGCCACCACGCTGCGCGCGACGACCACCCGCATGATCTCGTTGGTTCCTTCGAGGATCTGATGCACCCGCAGATCCCGCACGATCTTCTCGAGCCCGTACTCGGCAAGATAGCCGTAGCCGCCGTGCAGTTGCAGCGCGTCGTTGGCGGCGTCGAAGCAGGCATCGGTGGCGAATCGCTTCGCCATGGCGCACAGCTCGACCACGTCGTCGGCATTCCGGTCCAGCGCGTCGGCCGCGCGCCACAGCAGGGTGCGGGAGGCCTCGATGCCGGTGCGCATGTCGGCGAGCCGGAACTGCAGGGCCTGCGAGTCGAGCAGCCGCTCGCCGAACGCCTTGCGTTCGGCGAGGTAGCCGACGGTCTTGTCGAGCGCGGCCTGAGCGCCGCCGACCGAGCACGCGGCGATGTTGAGCCGGCCTCCGTTGAGCCCGTGCATGGCGATGCGGAAACCGCTGCCCTCCTCGCCGAGCAGGTTCTCGGCGGGCACCCGGGCACCGTCGAAGATCACCTGCCGGGTGGGCTGGGCGTTCCAGCCCATCTTCTTCTCGTTGGCGCCGAAGGACAGCCCGGGGGTGTCCTTCGGGACGATGATCGCGGAGATGCCGCGCGGGCCGGGCTCGCCGGTGCGGGCCATCACCACGTACACGTCCGACGTGCCGGCGCCGGAGATGAACTGCTTGGCGCCGGTGAGGACGTACTCGTCGCCGTCGCGGACGGCCCTGGTGCTCAGGGCCGCCGCGTCGGAGCCGGCGCCGGGCTCGGTCAGACAGTAACTCGCGAGCTGGTCCATCGAGCAGAGCCCGGGGACCCAAAGGCGGCGCTGCTCGTCGTTGCCGAACCGGTCGATCATCCACGTGACCATGTTGTGGATGGAGATGTAGGCGGCGATGGACGGGCAGCCCTTGGCGAGTTCCTCGAAGATCCGGACGGAGTCGAGGCGACGCAGGCCCGACCCGCCGACGTCCTCGCGGACGTAGATGCCGCCCATCCCGAGGGCCGCGGCCTTGCGCAGGACGTCGACCGGGAAGTGCTTGGTCTGGTCCCATTCGACCGCGTTCGGGGCGAGGAACTCGGCGGCGAAGTCGCGGGCGGTGTCGCGGATCGCCCGGTCGTCGTCGGTGAGGGTGAACATCGGTATCTCGTCCTAGTCCATCGTCGGGATGACGAAGTGGTCGGCGTTCTCCTTCAGGCCGGAGAACCAGCGCTGCGTGACGGTCTTGGTCTTGGTGTAGAAGCGGATCGAGTCCGGGCCGTGCTGGTTGAGATCGCCGAAGCCGGACCGCTTCCAGCCGCCGAAGGTGTGGTACGCGATCGGCACCGGGATCGGCACGTTCACGCCGACCATGCCGACGTTGACGCGGTTGGTGAAGTCGCGGGCGGTGTCGCCGTCGCGGGTGAAGATGGCCACGCCGTTGCCGTACTCGTGCTCCGAGGGCAGCCGCAGGGCCTCCTCGTAGTCGTGCGCGCGGACGACGATCACGACGGGACCGAAGATCTCCTCGCGGTAGATCTTCATCTCCGCGGTGACGTTGTCGAACAGGGTGGCGCCGGAGAAGAAGCCGTTCTCGTGGCCCTCGAGCACGAAGTCGCGCCCGTCGACGACGAGCTCTGCGCCCTCGTCGATGCCGGACTGGATGTAGTCGTGCACCCGCTGGCGAGCCTCGGCGGTGACGAGCGGGCCGAAGTCGGCGTTCGGGTCGTCGCTGCGGCCGACCTTCAGCTCGGCGACGCGTTCCTTCAGCTTGGCGACGAGAGCCTCGGCGGCCTCCTCGCCGACGGGCACCGCGACGGAGATGGCCATGCAGCGCTCACCGGCGGAGCCGTAGCCGGCGCCGACGAGGGCGTCGGCCACCTGGTCCATGTCGGCGTCGGGCATGACGATCGCGTGGTTCTTGGCGCCGCCGAAGCACTGGGCGCGCTTGCCGTGGGCGGCGGCGGTCTCGTAGATGTACTGGGCGATCGGCGTGGAGCCGACGAAGCCGACGGCCTTGACGCGCTCGTCGGTCAGCAGCACGTCGACGACGGTCTTGTCGCCGTTGACGACGTTGAACACGCCGGCGGGCAGCCCGGCCTCGATGAACAGCTCCGCCAGGCGCAGCGGCACCGACGGGTCGCGCTCGGAAGGCTTGAGCACGAACGCGTTTCCGCACGCGATGGCCGGTCCGGCCTTCCACAGCGGGATCATCGCGGGGAAGTTGAACGGGGTGATGCCGGCGACGACGCCGAGCGGCTGGCGCATCGAGTAGACGTCGATGCCGGTGCCGGCGGAGTCGGTGAACTCGCCCTTGAGCAGGTGCGGGATGCCGGTGGCGAACTCGATCACCTCGAGGCCGCGCTGGATGTCGCCCTTGGCGTCGGCGACGGTCTTGCCGTGCTCGGAGGACAGCAGCCGCGCGAGGTTGTCCATGTCGTCCTGCACGAGCTGCAGGAACTTCATCAGCACGCGGGCGCGCTTCTGCGGGTTGAACGCGGCCCATTCCTTCTGAGCCTCGACGGCGTTCGCGATGGCGGCCTCTGCCTCGGCGACGTCGGCGAGCGGAACCCGGGCCTGCACCTCGCCGGTGTTGGGGTCGAAGACGTCGGCGAACCGGTCGGAGGCACCGGGGATGTGCTTGCCCCCGACGAAGTGGGTGAGTTCTCGAACGCTCATGTCCGGATCCGTCCTAACTGGTCGAATTCTCGTGTTTCGGTGGGATGATCGGGGGCAGCGGACGACACCCCCGGCAATGTGTGCTCATCCTATAGTTGGAAGTCCATGTATGTCCATAGGCGGCTGCGCCGCCGGTGCGTCCTTTGGGTCGCTCCAGCCGCCCAAAGGACGCACCGGCCGCGGAGCGGCCTATCGCAGCCGCCGGTACATCTCTTCCAGGTCGGCGGCACCGCGGATGACCACCGACTCGTCGGTGCCGCCGGCCCGCAGGACCCGCCGCAACAGCATCGGATCGAGATCGTCCAGCGCGGGCCGGTACGGCTCGGCCGGCAGATCCGGCAACCGGATCGCGTCCCCGTAGAAGTCCTCGTCGTCGGTCTCGGCGGCGTCCACCCCGCCGATCAATGCGTTCAGGTCGACCCCGCGCAGGGTGAGCACCGCCAGCGGCTGCTCGTCGACGTGCTCGGCCAGCAGGTACCCGACTGCCGCCGCGTGTTTGCACGGCCACCCGTCGTCCGGGCACGTGCAGTCGAAGTCCAGTTCACCGGCGCGCCGCGGCAGCAGCAGCGGACCCAGTTCCTCCGGCAGCGCACCGCCCGCGAGCCGGACCAGCATGCCCGGAGCCGACCGCACCCGGTCGATCAGCTCCGTGACCGCCTCCTCGTCGAGCGTGCGGATCGAGACCGTCGAGGTGAACGGGCGCAGCTGACTGCCCTGCACCTCCCCCACCGCCACGCCGGGCTCGAGCCGCATCGAGACCACCTGTCCCGACCGGGCGTAGGTCCGGCCCCGCGCCAGCCGGCCCTTGTCGGCGACCTGCTCCATCGCCGAGACCAGCTCCTTCGACCACCAGGTGCGTCCGATCGACCCGCGCTTCGTCCGCGCCTCGATGCCGCCGACGACCCGCCGGCGCTTGCCGTAACGGTCGAACCCGCCGGCCGGGCTCACTCGCCCACCGCCTCGTCGCCCAGGGACAGCAGCGAGTGCAGCTGCTCGGTGGACAGCTCGGTGATCCAGTTCTCGCCCGCTCCCACCGCAAGCTCCGCCAATTCCTGTTTCCCCGCGATCATTTCGTCGATCCGTTCCTCCAGCGTGCCGACGCACACGAGCTTGCGGACCTGCACGTCGCGGCGCTGGCCGATGCGGAACGCCCGGTCGGTGGCCTGGTTCTCCACCGCCGGATTCCACCAACGATCCAGGTGTACCACGTGATTCGCGGCCGTCAGGTTCAGGCCCGTGCCGCCGGCCTTGAGCGAGAGCAGCATCATCGGCGGGCCGCCGTCGCCCTGGAACGCGGCGACCATCGCGTCGCGCCGGCCCTTGGACACCCCGCCGTGCAGAAACGGCACCGTGGTGTCGAACCGCTCGGCGAGATACGGGGCGATCAGCTCACCGAACTCCCGGAACTGGGTGAACAGCAGCGCCTTCTCGCCGTCGGCGAGGATCGACTCGACGATGTCCTCCACCAGCCCGAGCTTGCCCGAACGGTGCCGGCCCCGGCGCAGCACCCCGGAGCCGTCGCCCAGGTAGTGCGCGGGGTGATTGCACACCTGCTTGAGCCGGGTCAGCGCGGCGAGCACCGCGCCCTTGCGGGCCATGCCCTCCTTGTCCCGGATCTGCCGCATCATCTCGTCGACCACCGCCCGGTACAGCGCCGCCTGCTCGGCGGTCAGGTTGGCCCGCACCGTCTGCTCGAACTTCTCCGGCAGGTCCGAGATCACCGACGGATCGGTCTTGACGCGGCGAAGCACGAACGGCGACGTCAACGCCCGCAGCCGCGCGGCGGCGGCCGCGTCGCGCTCCCGCTCGATCGGGACGGCGAACCGGGCCCGGAACGTCGACGGCGAACCCAGCAGGCGGGGATTGGCGAAGTCGAGGATCGATCGCAGTTCCTCGAGCCGGTTCTCCACGGGGGTGCCGGTGAGCGCGACGCGGTGCCGCGCGGGGATCGCCCGCGTCGCGCGGGACTGCGCGGTCGCGGCGTTCTTCACGTGCTGGGCCTCGTCGAGCACCACCCGGCCCCAGCGCAGCGACCTCAACGGCGCCACGTCACGCGCGACGAGCGCGTACGTCGTGATCACCAGGTCGCTGTCGGCGACCGCCGCGGCCAGCGCGGCGTCGCGCAACCGCGCCGGGCCGTGGTGGACGTGCACGCGCAGGCCCGGGACGAACCGCTGGGCCTCGCGCTGCCAGTTGCCCACCACCGACATCGGGCACACCAGCAACGTCGGGGGCACGTCGTCGCCGCCCGCCCGTTCGTGGGCGAGCAGCGCGAGCACCTGCACGGTCTTGCCGAGGCCCATGTCGTCGGCCAGCACCGCGCCCAGCCCGAGGCCGCTCATGAACGCCAGCCACTCCAGGCCGCGCTGCTGGTACGGACGCAAGGTCGCGTGCAGGCCGGGTGGGGGCGGCACCGGTTCGGGCCGGACCTGCCCGTCGAGCAGGGTCGCCACCCAGCCGGTCGCGGCGACGTCGGTGACCTCCACCGGTGGCGGCTCGTCGCCGGTGAACCGGCCGAACAACGTCGCCAGCGTCGCGTCCGTCGCGCCCTGGCCGGCGACGTAGCGGGCGGCCCGCGCGAGCGCGATCGGATCCGCCTGCACCCACTTGCCGCGCAGCTTGACCAGCTCGCTGTTGGCCGCGATCAGCCGTTCCATCTCGGCGGGGGTGAGCAGCATGTCGCCCACGGCAAGCTGCCACTCGAACGAGACGAGCGCGTTCATGCCGACGGTGTCGTCCTCGGCGGCGACGGGTGCGACCGGCGAGGACACCTGCAGCCGCAGCGACGGCTCGAGCCGCGCCCACGCGCGCGGCAGCAGCAACGCGACGCCGGCCTCACCCAGCGCACGGCCACCGTGCTCCACGAGGTCGGTCACGACCCCCGTCGGCAGCAGCAGGTCCAGGCTGTCCGGGTCGCGCGGCACGTCCTGCAGCCGCGGATACGCCTTCAGGGCGGCGCCGAGCTTGCGGATCCCGATCTGCAGCAGCTGCGCGTCGGAGCCGTCCACCGGCACCGGCACCGGCGCCTGCCCCTCCGACCGCAGGCACACCTCGAGCCGCCACAGCGTGTCGGCGCCGATGCCGTCCTCCTCGTCGTCCGGTTCGACGAGCCGCAGCACCAGGTCGGGCTCGTTTCCGGCGAGCGAGGCCCGCCATTCGTCCAGCGCCTCGGCCATGCGCTGGGAGCCGCTGTGGTGCGGCTGCCCCTCGGCCAGGGCGGCGATCAGCGGATGCAGCGAGGTACCCACGTTGCCGATCAACGCCCGGGTGATCGGATCGGTGAGCTCGGTGGCGAGGTCGTCGAGGAGCGCCGCGGGCCGGCCGGCCTGCCGCTGCACCGGCGGCATCGCGGCGGACAGCTCGGCCGTCCAGGCCCGGATCCGGTCGCCGCCGAGCAGGCGCCACCGGGCCCACCACTGCCCGTCGGCGCGGTGCAGTTCCGGGGCCACCCGCCCGGCCTGCGCCCAGCGCTCGATGCCGCGGGCGACGTGGGCGAGGTAGCGCAGGTCCCCGGCCACCCCCTCGGCGTGCCGCGGCAGCGCCAGCAGCAGCTCCGCGGCGTCGGGCGGCGCGACCGCCACCGCGGGGATCCGCCGCGGAGCGTCGTCGCCGGGCAGACGCAGCTCGACACGGTGCCGGAACGGCCGGTCGATCCATCGTCGCAGTACAGCGGGTGTGTCGTCGGGCGGGTCGTCGCCGTCGCGCCACAGCATCAGGCCCGCTCCCGGTGACCACAGCCCGTGCAGCATGCCCACCATGGTGCCAGCCGCGACCGACACCGTCGTGACGGGCTGGGGCGCACGCCCGCCGTCGTGGCGGGTGGGCCCGCGCGGGACGGTCGTGCCGAGCGTGCGCCGAGCGCCGGTGACGATCGGCCCTGGATCGGGCTCGCTCCCCGGAGGACACTGGGCTGCAGGTGCACCCACCAGGAGACTGCGATGTCGATCATGATCCAGGTCCTCGAACAGGCCTACAGCGCCCACACCCCTTGGGAGCAGGTCAAGTACGCGTTCGTCGACTCCGAGCACATCACCACGATGCGGCTCGACGGCCAGTGCGGCGTGTGGCTCGACGGGACGAAACACGGTGAGTCCCACCGGCTCGCCGCCACCGCCACCGCGGAGCAGGCGGTGTTCTTCCTGCTGACCGTGTTCGACCGGATCGCCGAGTGCAGGCAGCACGGGGGGTCGTGGATCGTCGGGCACGACGGCCGCACCATCGAGTCCATCCACGCGACGCGGTTTCCGCTGACGACCGACGGCTGAGCGGGCACCGGCGCCGCCGCTGTCGGTGCGGTCGGTGAGAATGTCCGCGTGCGAGGGGGCGCAGCGTTCTGGGGGCTGGTGGTGGCGGTCGCGATCGCCGTGTCGTGGGGTTGGGACCGGATCGAGTCGAACGCACCACCGGCACCGGGCAGCCCCGGCCGCGGCGAGCTCGAACAGTTGCTGGCGCGGGCGGCGGTGGTGCCGCACCGGCCGCAGGTGCCGGGGTACGAGCGGGGGTGCGGACCGGGCGAGGGGTGCGTGTTCGGGGAGGCGTGGTCCGACGACCATCCGGGACCAGGCGGCCGCGACGGGTGCGACACCCGCAACAACGTGCTCGCCCGCGATCTGCGCGACGTGGCGTTCCGGCCCGGCACCGGCGACTGTGTCGTCCTGTCGGGCACGCTGACCGACCCGTACACCGGGGCGCGGCTCGAATTCCGTCGCGCCGAGGGCCGGGCCGTCCAGATCGACCACATCTACCCCCTGGCGGCGGCGTGGGACCTCGGGGCGGCGGCCTGGCCGGCCGAACGGCGCCGGCAGTTCGCCAACGACGTCGCCTACAACCTGATCGCGGTGGACGGCCCGGCGAACGAGGACAAGCGCGATCACACCCCGGCCGAGTGGCTGCCGCCGGCGGCGGCGTATCGCTGCTGGTTCGCGGGCAAGTACCTGTCGGTGGCGGTGCGCTACGGGCTGCCGATCACGGTGGCCGACCGGCGGGCGCTGGCGTCGACGATCTCCGCGTGCCGAGCCCGTCGTCGCGGCGATCGCCCGCTCGTCGGTCGGACCCATCCACGAATTGCCCGCGCGGACGCCCGGTGGTCGCGCGGCTGCCGCCCTCCGGCGCCGTGCCCCGCATCCGGGCGCAGGGAACTAGCGTGGCACTCATGGTTTCGCGCATCACCAAGGACACCCGCCTGTGCATCTCGCTGTCGGGCCGCCCGAGCAACATCGGCACCCGCTTCCACAACTACCTCTACGACGAACTCGGCCTGGACTTCGTGTACAAGGCGTTCACGACGACCGACCTGCCGGCGGCGGTGGCCGGGATCCGCGGCCTCGGCATCCGCGGGTGCGGGGTGTCGATGCCGTTCAAGGAAGCGGTCATTCCCCTGATCGACGAGCTGCACGACTCGGCGCGGGCCATCGAGTCGGTGAACACCGTCGTCAACGAGAACGGGGTGCTGCACGCCTACAACACCGACTACCAGGCGGTGGTGGATCTGCTGCGCGAGCACGAGGTCGACCCCGCGTTGCCGGCCGCCGTCGCCGGCAGCGGCGGGATGGCAAAGGCGGTGGTGGCGGCCCTGCGCGACAGCGGGTTCGCGAACGTGTCGGTGATCGCCCGCAACGAGAAGACCGGTCGCCCGCTCGCGCAGCAGTACGGGTTCGACTGGCGGCCCGAGCTCGGCGAGCTCGCTCCGGGCCTGCTCGTCAACGCCACGCCGATCGGGATGGCGGGCGGGCCGGAATCCGGGCAGCTGCCGTTCCCCGAAGCCGCGGTGGGCGCGGCGACGACGGTGTTCGACGTGGTGGCGATGCCCCCGCAGACGCCGCTGATCCGCGCGGCCCAGGAGCGGGGACTGCCCGTGATCACCGGCGCCGAGGTCATCGCCCTGCAGGCGGCGCAGCAGTTCGCGCTGTACACCGGCGTGACTCCGACGCCCGAGCAGGTGCGCCGCGCGTCGGAGTTCTCCCGATCCGCGGCCTGAGCCCCGGCATTCACGCCCCGGTGGCGATCTCCCGGGCCGGGTCCCGGCACCACTGCGACCACGACCCCGGGAACAGGGCTGCGTCGATCCCGGCGAGGGCGAGCGCCGCAATCTGATGGGTCGCGGTCACCCCGGATCCGCAGTAGACGGCGACGGGACCGTCCCCGCACACGGTCGCGAAGCGGTCGGCGAGTTCCTCGGCGGTCCGGAACGTGCCGTCCTCGCGGAGGTTGTCCGTGGCGGGGGCGCTGACCGCGCCGGGGATGTGGCCGGCGCGCGGATCGACGGGCTCCTCGTCGCCCCGGTACCGCGCCGCGGCCCGCGCATCGAGCAGGGTTCCCCGCGAAGGGAACTCGGCCGCCTCGTCGATGCCGACGGTGGACATCCGGCCGCCGCGCAGGGTCACCGATCCCGGCTTCACGGCCTCCCCCGGCCCGGCCGCGAGGCCATGTCCCTCCGCCGTCCACAGCGACAGCCCGCCGTCGAGCAGGCGCACGTCCCGAAGGCCCGCCCAGCGCAGCAGCCACCAGGCCCGGGCGGCGGCGAGGCCCCCGGTGTCGTCGTAGACGGCGACGGTGTCGCCGTCGTCGATCCCCCACCGTCGCGCGTGGTCCTGCAGCCGCACCACGTCCGGCAGGGGGTGACGGCCTCGCTCGGGCGAGCCCGGATCGGCGAGCTCGGTCTCGAGGTCGACGTACACCGCTCCGGGGATGTGACCCTCGTGGTAGCGGTCCTCGCCGTTCGGGTCGTCGAGCGACCAGCGCACGTCCAGCAGAACCGGCGGCCTGCCCACCTCGACGAGATCGGCCAGTTCGCGCACGGTCATCAGCACGGGATTCGCAACCATGGCTCCGATCCTGGCACGCCCGCGCGGTGGGCGCCGCGCGACACGGGAGGTGCGGCGGCGTCCACTGCGGCAGAATGCCGCCCGGGTCCACTGCGGCAGAATGCCGCCCGTGTCAGATGCTCCCGCGCCCACCCGTCCCGCCCCGCTCACCCAGCCGATCGGGGCGGGCATCGTCACGGCCCTCGTCGGGTTCACCAGTTCGTTCGCGGTGGTGCTGACGGGACTGCGGGCGGTCGGGGCGTCGCCGTCGGAGGCGGCGTCCGGTCTGCTGGCGCTCTGTGTGACGCAGGGGCTCGGCATCCTGTGGCTGGCGCGGCGGTACCGCACACCGATCACCCTCGCGTGGTCCACGCCCGGCGCCGCGCTGCTCGCCGGCACCGGCGTGGTGGCGGGCGGATGGCCGGCCGCAGTGGGCGCGTTCGTCGTCGTGGGCGCCGCGATCGTCCTGACGGGGCTGTGGCCGCGGCTCGGCGCCCTGATCGCGGCGATCCCGACGCCACTGGCCCAGGCCATGCTCGCCGGGGTGCTCGTCCCGCTCTGCCTCGCCCCGGTCGAGGGGGTGATGTCCTCGCCCGCCTCGATCCTGCCCGTGGTGGCGACGTGGCTCGTGCTGCAGCGGCTGCGGCCGCGCTGGGCGGTGCCGGGGGCGTTCGCGACGGCCGCGGTGGTCGTGGCAATCCACCTGTCGCGCTCGGGAACCCGGCCCGCGGCGCGGGATCTGCTGCCCTCGATCGATCTCACGGCTCCGGCGTGGACGTGGCAGGCGCTGCTCGGCATCGCCGTGCCCCTGTACATCGTGACGATGGCGTCGCAGAACATCCCGGGCACCGCAGTGCTCGACTCGTTCGGTTACGCCACGCCGTGGCGGGCGGCGATGACGGTCACGGGCCTCGGCACCGTCGTGGGCGCGCCGGCCGGTGGGCACGCGATCAACCTCGCGGCGATCAGTGCGGCGCTGGCGGCGGCGCCCGAGGCGGACCCGGATCCGGCACGCCGGTGGGTGGCGGCGTGGTCTGCGGGCTGGTCGTATCTCGCGCTGGCCCTGTGCTCGACCGGGCTCGCGACGGTCGTGGCGATGGCACCGGACGGGGTGGTCGAGGCGGTGGCCGGATTGGCCCTGCTCGCGACGCTCGGCGGGGCCCTGGCCTCGGCTCTGCGCGACGCGCCGGAGCGCGAAGCAGCGGTCGTGACGTTCCTGGTCGCGGCGTCCGGATCGACCCTGTTCGGTATCGGATCGGCATTCTGGGCGTTGATGGTCGGACTTGCCGTCCGCGTGGGACTATCGTCAGCACGGTGACGAACCGCCAGCCGACGACGCCCGCCGCCGACCCACCCGTTCCCGCCCGGTTCCCGGTCCTCTGGCCGATGCAGACCCGGTGGGCGGACAACGACCACTACGGCCACGTCAACAACGTCACCTACTACTCGTACTTCGACTCCGCGGTCAACGGATGGCTGATGGCCACGACCGGGGTCGACATCCGGGAGCTGGACGCGATCGGCGTGGTCGCAGAGACGTCGTGCCGGTATCTGGCGGAGCTGTCGTTCCCGGACCGGCTGCGCGTCGGCCTGGCGGTGGAGCGGCTGGGAACCCGCAGTGTCACCTATTCGCTGGCCATCTTCCGGGAGGACGGCGAAGGCGGGCTGCAGCCGGCGGCGACCGGGCGTTTCGTGCACGTGTACGTCGACGCCCGCACGCGACGTCCCGTGGCGATCCCCAAGGAGATCAAGAAGGCGGTCGCCCAGCTGGTGACGCCCCCGGCGGAATAGCTCCCGACCACCAAGCATCCGCTTGGCATTGTATTCATCTACCGGATTACACTCCGGGGCATCCGCACGTCCCCGAGAGAGAGCGATCCCAAGATGCGCGATGCTGTCATCGTCGAAGCCGTTCGTACCCCCATCGGCAAGCGGGGCGGCGGCCTGTCCGGCGTCCACGCCGTCGAGCTGTCCGCCCACGTCCTGCGCACCATCGCCGAACGCACCGGCATCGACCCGGCGCTCGTCGACGACGTGCACTGGGGCACCGTGCAATCCGTCGGCATGCAGTCGGGCAACATCGGCCGCATGGCCGTGCTCGGCGCGGGCTGGCCGGAATCGGTGCCCGGCTTCACCATCGACCGGCAGTGCGGCTCGTCGCAGCAGGCCGTCTCGACGGCGGCCGCGGCGGTGATCTCCGGCCAGGCCGATCTCGTCGTCGCCGGCGGCGTCGAGATCATGTCGGCGATCCCGCTGGGTTCCTCCGCCCCCGAGGGCACTGGGCAGATGGGCGGCCCGGCCCGCGAGCGGTACGCCGACGAGCTCACCGCGCCCGGCTTCCACGGCCGCTTCAACCAGGGCGTGGGCGCCGAGATCATCGCCGAGCAGTGGGGCATCTCCCGCACCGAGCTCGACGAGTACTCCGTCCGGTCGCACGAGCGGGCCGCCCGCGCGCAGGACGGGGGGCTGTTCACGGACGAGATCGCGCCGTACACCCTGGCGGACGGCACCGTGATCGCCGCGGACGAGGGCATCCGGCGCGGCTCCACCGTCGAGAAGCTCGCGGGCCTGAAGGCCCCGTTCCGGGAGAACGGAGTGGTCACCGCCGGCAATGCGTCCCAGATCTCCGACGGCGCCTCCGGGCTGCTGATCACCACCTCGGAGAAGGCGAAGGCGCTGGGCCTGACCCCGCTCGCGCGCGTGCACACCGCCGTGGTCACCGGCGACGATCCGGTCAAGATGCTCACCGGCCCCATCCCGGCCACCGCCCTGGCGCTGAAGCGGTCGGGACTGTCGCTCGACGACATCGACGCGTTCGAGGTCAACGAGGCCTTCGCCTCGGTACCGCTGTCGTGGCAACGCGAGACGGGCGCGCCGCTCGAGAAGCTGAACCCCCTCGGCGGTGCCATCGCGCTCGGCCACCCCCTCGGCGCCTCGGGCGGTCGCCTGGCCGCGACGTTGATCCACCACCTGCGCCGCACGGGTGGCCGCTACGGCCTGCAGACGATGTGCGAGGGCGGCGGCACCGCCAACGCCACGATCTACGAGATCCTCTAGTCCGCGGTGGTGCCTTCCGGGACCCGGTCCCGGAAGGCACGCCTCATCGCTGCGCCAGCCGCTCGAGCAGCGGCGTCGTGCGCGGACCCACCAGTTCGCGCATCACCAGCGCCATGTTGGTGCGCTCGACGCCGGGGATCTCGAGGATCTGCCCGGCCAGCCGGTAGAGATCCTCGGCGTCGCGCGCGACCACCTTCACCGACAGGTCCGTCTGCCCCGTCATGCCGTACACCTCGGTCACCTCCGGGATCTGTGCCAGGGCCGCGACGACCGAATCGAGCCGGTGCTGATCGACCCGGGTGGCGACGAACGCCGCCAGCGGATAGCCGAGAGCCCGCGGATCCACCCGCCGCTCGAACGACCCGAGGACCCCCTCCGCATCCCATCGCGCGAGCCGCGCCTGCACCGTGTTCCGGGACAACCCCAGACGCTGGGACAGCTCCACCCCGGTCGCCCGCGGGGTCCGCGCAAGCTCGAGCAGCAGCCGGGCGTCGGTGGCATCGAGACTGGTCATATTTCGCAGTATGACAGCGGCGGGCACCCCGAAACCGTGCTTCCTGCACAATTGCGCATCGGCCGATTGCGCACCTGCACCCCGCGTGGATCATGTGAGGTACAACACAGGTCCGCCGGCCCGCCTCACGAGGGCGACCGGTCCCGCCATAGCGAGGTGGTGCACGGTGGTCGACAAGATTGCCTATCCGGTCCAGCTGATCCAGCCCGACGGACGACGGGTCTACAACCCCGAGTACTCCGCGCTCGTCGCCGACGTCGGACCCGACGAACTCCGCGCCCTCTACCGCGACATGGTCGTCGTCCGCCGCCTCGACGCCGAGGCCACCGCGCTGCAGCGGCAGGGCGAACTCGGACTGTGGGCGCCCCTGCTCGGCCAGGAGGCCGCCCAGGTCGGCTCCGCGCACGCCCTCCACCGCGACGACTACGTGTTCACCAGCTACCGCGAGCACGGGGTGGCCTGGTGCCGCGGCGTCGACCCCGCCGACATGACCCGGCTGTGGCGCGGGTGCGCCCACTCCGGCTGGGATCCGGCCACGGTCAATATGACCAATCCCGCCATCGTCGTCGGCTCCCAGGGCCTGCACGCCACCGGATACGCGATGGGCGCCCACTTCGACGGCGCCGAGATCGCCACCGTCGTCTACTTCGGCGACGGGGCGACCAGCCAGGGCGACATCGCCGAGGCCCTCGGCTTCGCCGTCGCGTGGGGCGTCGGCGTGGTCTTCTTCTGCCAGAACAACCACTGGGCGATCAGCCACCCGGTCCGGTCGCAGAGTCCCGTCCCGATCGCGCAGCGCGCCGCCGGCTACGGGATGCCGGCCGTGCAGGTCGACGGCAACGACGCGCTCGCGGTGCTCGCCGTCACCCGCCGGGCCACCCGGCATGCGCGGGAGGGCAGCGGCCCGTCGTTCGTCGAGGCCATCACCTACCGGATGGGCCCGCACACCACCTCCGACGACCCCACCCGCTACCGCACCCCCGCCGAGACCGAACTGTGGAAGGCCCGGGACCCGATCGACCGGCTCCACCGGCTGCTCCGGCGGGAAGGACACGCCGGCGACGAGTTCTTCGACGAGGTCGGCGCCGCCGCCGACGAGGCCGCGGCCCGGCTGCGCGCCGGCACCCTCGGTGCCCCGAACCCCGAGCCGCTGAGCATGTTCGACCACGTCTACGCCACCGACCATCCGATGATCGCCGAGGAACGAACCCGCTACCGCGACTACCTCGCCGATTTCGAGAACGCGACCCACGAGGAGGCGCTGTCATGACCACCACCACGCTGGCCCTCGGGGCCGCCCTCGGCGCCGGGCTGCGCCGGGCCCTCGAACACGACCGCAAGGTGGTGATCATGGGCGAGGACGTCGGCCGGCTCGGCGGGGTCTTCCGGGTCACCGACACGTTGCAGAAGGACTTCGGCGACAACCGCGTCATCGACACGCCCCTCGCCGAATCCGGGATCGTGGGAACGGCTTTCGGCATGGCCCTGCGCGGCTACCGGCCGGTGTGCGAGATCCAGTTCGACGGCTTCGTCTACCCCGCGTTCGACCAGATCGTCTCGCAGGTCGCCAAGATCCACTACCGCACCGCCGGGAGGGTCACCGCCCCCCTGACCATCCGCATCCCCTACGGCGGCGGGATCGGTGCGGTGGAGCACCATTCGGAGTCACCCGAGGCGTACTTCACGCACACCGCCGGACTGCGGGTCGTCAGCCCGAGCCATCCGGCCGACGCCTACACGATGATCCAGCAGGCCATCGCGCTCGACGACCCGGTGATCTTCCTCGAGCCGAAACGCCGGTACTGGGACCGCGGCGAGGTCGACCTCGACGCCGAGCCCGACCTCCCGCTCGACAAGGCCCGCGTCGCCCGGCCCGGAACGGACGTCACCGTCGTGACGTTCGGGTCGATGGTGGCCACCGCGCTGCACGCCGCGCAGATCGCCGACACCGAGGGGCACTCGGTCGAGGTGATCGACCTGCGGTCCCTCTCGCCCATCGACTTCGACACCGTCGAGGCGTCGGTCCGGCGCACCGGACGGCTCGTCGTGGTGCAGGAGGCTCCGCTGTTCTGCGGCATCGGCGCCGAGATCGCCGCCCAGCTCGCGGAGCGCTGCTTCTACCAGCTCGAGGCGCCGGTGCTGCGGGTCGGCGGCTTCGACATCCCCTATCCCCCGGCGAAACTCGAGGCTTACCACCTGCCCGACCCGGACCGGATCCTCGACGCCGTCGACCGCAGCCTCGCGGCGTGAGGAGCCGGACATGGAACCGGGCATGAGCGAACACGGCACCGTGGTGACCGAACACAGCGAGGTCTTCCGGCTGCCGGACCTCGGGGAGGGCCTGACCGAGGCGGAACTGGTGTCGTGGTCCGTCGCCGTCGGCGACCGGGTCGAGCTCAACCAGGTGATCGCCGAGGTCG
>NZ_PCZU01000206.1:0-1160 GCF_002887785.1 Rhodococcus sp. ENV425 | reverse complement strand
GGGTTCCCCGCGGCGAACTGCTGCGGCGGGTACGGCTGCGGCCCGCCCTGCTGGGGGCGCGGCTGCGGCGGATAGGGGCGTCCCGGAGGCGGCATCCGCCGATCCATGGGCGGCCCACCCCCGGGTGCGCGTCCGGGCGGGGGTCCCCCCACGGGTCCCGGTCGCCGCGGCGGCGGGGGACCTGCCGGTCCGTTCCCGTGCGGCGGCCTCGGCCGTTCGCCCTGCGGATCGTTGTGGGGGGAACTCACGTACTCATCTCCAACCGGTAGCGCGGACGCGGTGGCACGCGTCCTCGTTTCACGTCTGCAGACTTCGGTCTCGTCGGGCAGCGCGCGTTCGGGCAGTGCAGTGTTCTTCGGGCAGTGCAGTGTCACAAGGGGACGGAGTCACCGGGGACGGGGTCACCGGGGACGGGGCGGTTCAGCAGGGGTCGCGCACGGCTCACTCGCTCGCGGTGCGGCGGCTCTGGCCGGTCGACCTGCGGCGGGGCCGCTTGGGCGCGGGTTCCGCCCCCAGGACATAGGACTGGACAAGGTGGTTCCAGCTGCACGTGCGGCACACCTCGACCACGTGGACGGAGAACTCCTCCTGGCTGGCGGCCAGGCGGACCAGTTCCTCCGCGGTGCGGGCCGACCCGGACACCGGGCCGAGCTTGTCGCCGAACACCCACGACACGAGTGTCAGCTGCTCCTTGCGGCAGATCGGGCAGACCACGTCACTGCCCCGACCGTGGAACTTGGCGGCGCGGAGCAGGTAGGGGCTGGCGTCGCACACCTCTGCGACGCCGGTCCGCCCCGAGTAGACCTGGGCGAGCAGCGACCTGCGCTGCAGCGCGTAGTCCACCACCTGCCGCTGTATCCGCACGGGTCCAGAGTACGTGCGGACGGCACGTGGGTGGGCGGGGTGTGGGGCGCGCGACTGCGCGACGCGCCCATATCGGGCGTTCTAGGCTGCCCGGGTGGTGAGCCGACACACGCCGCGAACGCGGGCACGCGACATCGACCGGGCACTGGTCTGTGGCCGTCTCGACACCGCCTACGCCGACGGCCAGCTCGATTTCGGGGAGCACCGGGATCGGACGGCCCGGGCGATGTCCGCAAAGACGCTGGGCGAGCTCGCGGACCTGGTCCGCGACCTGCAGCCACCGGAGGATTCCGGGG
>NZ_PCZU01000027.1:0-9204 GCF_002887785.1 Rhodococcus sp. ENV425 | reverse complement strand
ACGACGACGGCGGTCACAGGCGCTGAACCTCCTCGAGGTCGATCGTGGTCTGGTGCGCCTCGCCCTCGATCACGATCGTCGAGCCGCGGGCCTCGACCGCGGTCGGGCGCACCCCGAACGGCAGGTTCTGGGGTTCGATCGTGGTGGTGAACAGGCCCAGCACCGCCGGCTTCAGCGGATCCGGCACGGTGAAGTCCGCCTGTCCCTCCGGGCCGAAGTACAGGTCCGACGCGACGATGCGCACCGTGTCGCCCTCGAGCAGCAGGTCCGCCTGGACGCTGACCTCCGCGGAGACCGGGCCGACCGGAACCGTGCCGGTGAGGACGACCCCGCCCGCGGTGGTGCGTCCGGAGCCGCCGGACCCGCCGGTGCCGTCGGACTTGTCGGCCGGGGGAGCGGACACCTGCAGGTCGGGAATGCCGTAGAGCTGACCGAGCTCGGTCGCGTCGATCATCACGCGCCCGTACAGCAGGTCCACCGGCACCGAGCGGATCGAACCGTCGAGCAGCTCGCCCGCGGCCGCATGGGCACCGATCAGGTTGGCCTCGATCGTGATGTCGCCGAGCGTCCCGCTGGGCACGCCCTGCGCCCGGATCTCCACGTTCTCGTAGCGGCCCGCCCGGGCCTGGGTCAGGAACGGGAATCCGTGGATGGTCACCGCCGGGTCCGCCGTCAGCGCCCCACCCTCCCGCAGCGCCCGCGAGACCCGGTACTCGGACCACGCCGCGGCGCCGAAATCGATCAGGAGCGCGACTCCGACGAGCGTCACGAGAGCGAGGATGAGTTTGCGCACCGCACCATTGTGACGGACGGCTCGCGCCGCTTCCCGAGTGCGGTTGCCCGGTGAACGCCGTCGTGGCGTTAATCTGTAGCGCGTCGTTTACACGAGTTTCGCGCAGCCCGCGAAGAATGGAGGCACGGTGGAGCTGTTGCTGCTGACCTCCGACCCCAACCCGGACGCGGTCCTGCCCTCGCTGTCGTTGCTCGCGCACTCGGTGCGCCCGGCACCGACCGAGGTGTCCTCGCTCCTCGAGGCCGGTTCCGCGGACATCGCCATCGTCGACGCCCGCACGGACCTGGCCGCGGCCCGCGGCCTGTGCCGGCTGCTCGGCAGCACCGGGTCGGCGATACCGGTCGTCGCCGTGCTCACCGAGGGCGGCCTGGTGGCGGTGAACCCGGAGTGGGGGCTGGACGACATCCTGCTGACCACCCCCGGCCCCGCCGAGCTGGACGCGCGGCTGCGATTGCTGGTCGGCCGGTCCGGCGGTGCGGCGGGCCCCGAGAACACCGGCAAGATCACCCTCGGGGAGCTCTCGATCGACGAGGGCACCTACACCGCTCGCCTGCGTGGCCGCCCCCTCGACCTGACGTACAAGGAGTTCGAGCTCCTCAAGTACCTCGCGCAGCACGCCGGCCGGGTGTTCACCCGCGCGCAACTGCTGCAGGAGGTCTGGGGTTACGACTTCTTCGGCGGCACCCGCACCGTCGATGTGCACGTGCGGCGCCTGCGCGCCAAGCTCGGCCCCGAGTACGAGTCCCTGATCGGCACGGTCCGCAATGTCGGCTACAAGGCGGTGCGGCCCACCACCAAGACCGGGAAGGGCGGCTCCACCACCATCGAGTTCGAGGACGCCGAACTCGCGGACTAGGCTCGCCGTCGTGGAATTCGTCAGCCGACTGTCCGCCGAGCAGGCCGCCGAGGTGCGGGCGCTCGTCGCCCGCGCCCACGCCGCCGACGGAACGGCCCCCGTGTCCGAGCAGGTGCTGCACTCCCTCACCGGCGACGGCGACGTCCGGCACCTGGTGGCCGTCGATGCCGCCGCGATCGTCGGCTACGCCAATCTGGTCCCCGGTCACGGGGAGCACCCGGTGATGGCCGAGGTGGTCGTCGATCCGCCGCACCGCCGCCGCGGCGTGGGGTCGCGGCTCGTCGCCGCGGCCCTCGACGCCGGTGGTGCCGGCACCCGGGTGTGGGCACACGGCGACCTCGAGTCCGCGCGGGCGCTCGCGGCGCGGCTCGGCCTGACCCCGGTCCGGGAACTCCTGCAGCTGCGGCGCCCCCTCGGGGAGCCCGAGCTGCCGGCCCTGCAGGTCCCCGACGGGCTGATCCTGCGGACCTACCGCGGACCCGAGGACGACGCGGAACTGCTGCGGGTCAATGCCGCCGCCTTCGCGTGGCACCCCGAGCAGGGCCGCTGGACCGAGCGCGACGTCGCGCAGCGCCGCAGCGAGTCCTGGTTCGACCCGGCCGGGGTGTTCCTCGCCTTCGACGAGCAGGACCCGGACCGGCTCCTCGGCTTCCACTGGACGAAGGTGCACGCCGCCACGGCGGACCAGCCGGCGATCGGGGAGGTGTACGTGGTGGGCATCGATCCCGGGGCGCAGGGGCGCGGTCTCGGCCGGCTGCTCACGCTCGCCGGGTTGCGGTATCTGCGGGAACGCGGGCTCGGCGCGGTGCTGCTGTACGTCGAAGGCGACAACGACGCCGCGCTGCGCACCTACGGCCGGCTCGGATTCGAGCGATTCCACGTGGACCTCGCATACGCGAGAGCGTGAGCGGAGCACGTACCGAACGAGTCCGGCCCGTGAATGTCGTGTGACGTCGACCATACGGACTGCAGGTGTACTTTTCGCGTTCACGTCGCGTTCACCTTCGGGCGCCCAACCGTCAACCCGTCCTCATTAACTTTCCATTACGGGCCGCAGCATGCCGGTCCGGCGCCGGGATCACCCCGCGCCTGATGCCGCCGCCCGTGTCGCGGGCGTGCCGGTCGCGAATTCCGGAGGAGTACGAGTGAACCTCAAGCGCAATGGCGCCCTGCTCGGTGTGGTGGCTGCAGGTGCCCTCACCCTGGCCGCATGCGGCAGCGACAACAATGCCGCCTCGACGGACGTGGACGCGTCCGCATCGGCCGCGACGTGTGAGGGCAAGGAGACGCTGTCCGCCGCCGGGTCGTCCGCGCAGAAGAACGCGATGGACCAGTTCGTGTCCACCTACATCGCGGTCTGCCAGGAGAAGGGCAAGAACGTCAACGTCGCCTACAACCCGTCGGGTTCCGGTGACGGCCGCACCCAGTTCATCGCGAAGCAGATCGACTTCGCCGGCTCCGACTCCGCCATCAAGAGCGAGCAGGCCGCCCAGGCCGCCGAGCGCTGCGCCGGCAACCCCGCCTGGAACCTGCCGCTGGTCTTCGGTCCGGTCGCCGTCGCGTACAACGTCGAGGGCGTCGACAACCTCGTGCTCAACGGCGAGACCGTCGCCAAGATCTTCAACGGCACCATCAAGCAGTGGAACGACCCGGCCATCGCGGCTCTCAACGAGGGTGTGAGCCTTCCGGATTCGGCCATCACCCCGATCGTCCGCTCGGATTCGTCGGGCACCACCGACAACTTCCAGAAGTACCTCGAGGCCGCCTCGAACGGTGCCTGGACCACCGGCGCCGGCTCCGACTTCACCGGCGGTGTCGGTGAAGGCGCCAAGGGATCGGCCGGTGTCGCCCAGGCCGTCGCCAGCGC
This sequence comes from Rhodococcus sp. ENV425, assembly GCF_002887785.1. Taxonomy (NCBI): domain Bacteria; kingdom Bacillati; phylum Actinomycetota; class Actinomycetes; order Mycobacteriales; family Nocardiaceae; genus Rhodococcus; species Rhodococcus sp. ENV425. The sequence continues at coordinate 5,688 of NZ_PCZU01000027.1, read as the reverse complement.
CCCCGGCGCGATCACCTACGTCGAGAAGTCCTTCGCCGACCAGAACAACCTGAACGTCGCACAGATCGACAACGGATCCGGCGCGGTGGAGCTGACCGACGAGACCGCGTCGAAGGCCATCGAGGCGGCGACCTTCGCTCCGACCGGTGAGGGCGACCTGACGCTCGACCTGACCTCGATCTTCGGTACGAAGCAGGAGGGGGCTTACCCGATCATGCTCGCGACCTACGAGATCGTGTGCTCCGCCGGTTACGATGCCGACACCTCCGCGGCCGTGAAGTCGTTCCTCGTCAGCGCCGCCAACGAGGGCCAGGAAGGCCTCGCCGAGCAGGGCTACGTGCCGCTGCCCGAGTCCTTCAAGGCGAAGCTCACCGAGTCGATCAACGCCATCGCCTAGCCGATGAGCGCCGCGGACCGTACCGTCAATCCCCAGCAGAGAGAGATCGCGAGCGCAGATGAGTGACGCGCCCACCAAATCCGCACCTCGCACTCCCGGGTCCGGCAGCGATGCCGGGCCCGGGGCGGGCGGTCCGCACGGCAACACCCCGGAGGCCACGATTACCACTCCAGCGCGCGGCGACAGCAAGCCGCTGACCAGGCCGGGCGACCGGATCTTCCGTTCACTGGCCTCCGGGTCCGCCGTTCTCATCTCGGTGATCATCGCGGCCATCGGCGTGTTCCTCGTCTGGCGTGCGGTGCCGGCGCTGCAGCGCAACACCGTCAACTTCCTCACCAGCCGCGAGTGGGTCACCCAGGACATCGCCGCGATGGCGTTCGGCGTCCTCGACCTGTTCCAGGTGACCGTGCTGGTGTCGTTCTTCGCGCTGGTGCTCGCGATGCCGGTCGCACTCGGCATCGCGATCTTCCTCACCTCGTACTGCCCCGAGCGCATCAAGAAGCCCCTGGCGTACGTCATCGACCTGCTCGCCGCCGTGCCGTCCATCGTCTACGGCCTGTGGGGCCTGCTGGTCCTGGCCCCCGCGATCCGGCCGCTGGCGACGTGGCTCAACGAAAGTCTCGGCTGGTTCCCGCTGTTCGCGTCCGGCTCGGGTTCCATCCTCGGCGGCGGCACCATCTTCACCGCGGGCATCGTGCTCGCCGTGATGATCCTGCCGACCATCGCCGCGGTGAGCCGGGAGGTGTTCGTGCAGACGCCGACGTCCCATATCGAGGCGGCGCTCGCTCTCGGTGCGACCCGCTGGGAGGTCGTTAAGACCACGGTGATCCCGTTCGGCAAGTCGGGCTACATCAGCGGCTCGATGCTCGGTCTCGGCCGCGCACTCGGCGAGACCATGGCGCTGTACCTGATCCTGCGCACCACGTCGCAGCCGTTCTCGTGGTCGCTGTTCGACGGCGGTGCCACCATCGCCTCGAAGATCGCCCTCGGTTACGCCGAGTTCAACAACGACATCCAGGCCGGCGCCTACATCGCCGCGGGTCTGGTGCTCTTCGTGCTGACCTTCGTGGTCAACGCCGCGGCGCGTGCGGTCGTCGCAGGAAAGAAGGACTGAAGCCATGACGACCACTCTCCTCGAGACGCCGGTCAAGGGCCCCACCTTCCGGGGCGTCGGCACCCGTCGGCGCGTCTCGGATCTCTCCGCCACCGTCCTGGTCACCGTGTCGGTGCTGATCGCTCTCGTGCCGCTGGCATGGGTGCTGATCACCGTGATCGTCAAGGGTCTTCCCGCCCTGACCAGCGCCACCTGGTTCACGAATTCCTTGAGCGGTCTGTCCGCGTCCGCGATGGGCGGTGGCATCTACCACGCCCTCGTCGGGACCCTGCTGCAGGGCCTGGTGTGCGCGGTGATCTCCATCCCGATCGGCATCTTCGTGGCGATCTTCCTCGTGGAGTACGGCGCCGGCACGCGACTGGGCAGGATCACCACCTTCATGGTGGACATCCTCAGTGGTGTCCCCTCCATCGTTGCCGCGCTCTTCATCTACGCACTGTGGATCGCCACCTTCGGCTTCCCGAAGTCCGCCTTCGCGGTGTCCCTGGCGCTGGTCCTGCTCATGGTTCCCGTGGTGGTGCGCAGCACCGAGGAGATGCTCCGGATCGTGCCGCAGGATCTGCGCGAGGCCTCCTACGCCCTCGGTGTGCCCAAGTGGAAGACCATCGCGCGCATCGTGATTCCGACCGCGCTGCCCGGCATCATCACCGGCGTCATGCTGGCCCTGGCCCGCGTCATGGGCGAGACCGCTCCGCTGCTGATCCTGGTCGGCTACGCGCCGTTCATCAACTTCAACCTTTTCGGCGGCGAGATGGGCAGCCTGCCCGGTGTCATGGTGGCGGAGATGAACAACCCGACCGACGCGGGCACGATGCGGATCTGGGGCGCTGCCCTGACCCTCATCCTCGTCATCGCCATCCTCAACATCGTTGCCAAGGTGGTCGGCCACTTCTCCCAGGTGCGCACCAAGTAGGTCACCTCATGTACACACCCTTCGATTTCGATACACCAGTAGGGAGCCGGTAATGGCCAAGCGTCTGGACCTCAAGGACGTCAACATCTTCTACGGCAAGTTCCACGCCGTCTCCGACGTGACGCTGTCCGTGCCGCCGCGGAACGTCACCGCGTTCATCGGACCGTCGGGCTGCGGCAAGTCGACCGTGCTGCGCTCGCTCAACCGCATGCACGAGGTGACCCCCGGTGCCCGCGTCGAGGGCTCCGTGCTGCTCGACGGCGAGGACATCTACGACTCGTCCGTCGACCCGGTCGGCGTCCGCAAGACGATCGGCATGGTGTTCCAGCGCCCCAATCCGTTCCCCACCATGTCGATCCGCGACAACGTCGTCGCCGGCCTGAAGTTGCAGGGCGTGCGCGAGAAGAACAGGCTCGACGAGATCGCCGAGCGGTCGCTGCGCGGCGCGAACCTGTGGAACGAGGTCAAGGACCGCCTCGACAAGCCCGGCGGCGGCCTGTCGGGTGGCCAGCAGCAGCGCCTGTGCATCGCCCGCGCCATCGCGGTGCAGCCGGAGGTGCTCCTGATGGACGAGCCGTGCTCCGCTCTCGACCCGATCTCCACCCTCGCCATCGAGGACCTGATCGCCGAGCTGAAGCAGGACTACACCATCGTGATCGTCACGCACAACATGCAGCAGGCCGCGCGCGTGAGCGATCAGACCGCGTTCTTCAACCTCGAGGCCACCGGCAAGCCGGGCCGGCTCGTCGAGATCGACGACACCGAGAAGATCTTCTCCAACCCCACCCAGAAGGCCACGGAGGACTACATCTCCGGCCGCTTCGGCTGAGCCGGCTGCGACTTCGGCACCGCGGACGCGGAAAGGCCCCGCCCGGAACTCCGGGCGGGGCCTTGTGCCGAGTCGGGTTACTGATCCTGCGGGTACACCGTGAGCTTGTCGACGCGCTCACGCATCGCCCGGAAATCCTCGTCGGTGGGGAGCTTGCCGGTGACCAGGAAGATCACGCGACGACCCACCTCGACGGCGTGGTCGGCGAACCGTTCGTAGAACCGGCCCAGCAGCGTCACATCCACAGCCGCGGCCACGCCGTGCTTCCACTCCCGGTCCATGAGCACGGTGAACAGGTGACGATGGAGATCGTCCATCGCCTCGTCCTCCTGGTGGAGCCGGGCCGCCCGCTCGGGGTCGCGCGTCTCGAGGATCTCCCTGGTCGCTGCGCCGAGCGAGACTGCGATGCGGCCCATCTCGGCGAAGTAGCCGTTGACCTCTTCGGGCAGAACATGATTGGGGTGCCGGCGTCGCGTCGCCTTGGCGACGTGCAGTGCCAGCGCACCCATCCGGTCGATGTCGGCGACGATCTGGATGCCACTGACCACGGAACGCAGATCACCGGCGACCGGCGCCTGGAGGGCGAGGAGCGAGAAGGCCTTCTCCTCGCACTGGGTACTCAGGTCGGTGATCTTGTCGTGCTCGCCGATGACGGTCTCGGCGAGCGCCAGATCCGCCTGGAGCAGCGCCTGGGTGGCCCGCTCCATCGCAAGGCCGGCAAGGCCCGCCATCTCTCCGAGGAGATCGGCGAGCTCGGTCATCTGTTCGTGGTATACGACGCGCATAATGGCACAGACTACGGCGCAGACAAAGCCGAGTCACGAGCAGCGGGTGAACGCCGGGTGAATGGACGGGCTCGAGGTGCTGCTCAGGCGCAGGAATCGTCGCCCGCGTTGGTGATCGACAGGTCGACCGGCAGCTCGTTCTCCTCGGCGGCCTGGATCGGCACCGTCGGCAGGACCGAACCCACCTCGGTCGGAGCCGCGATGCTGCCGACGAACCCGGTGCCGAGGACGAGTTCCACGATGCCGCCGAGGTCCTGGGACTCCTGCAGCACGGCCCCCGGAACTGCGGAGGCCAGCGTCAACGCCTCGGCCTCCTGCCCGGGCGAGAAGCGGACGACGGTCTCCTTGCTCGTCCCGGAGTAGTTGCCGACGCTGTAGATCGGGAAACCGTAGGCGCCGAGTTCTTCCGCGGTCCGGGCCGCGAGGCCGGATTCGCCGGAGGCGTTGGACACCTGCGCCGACACCGTCGAGGGGTCCACCGCGGTCTGTGCAGGCAGCGGGGCTGCCGGCGGCGCGGACGATTCCGGCTCGGGAACATCGCGCTTCTCGCCGGGGAGCGGTTCGTCGTCGATGATCGCGTTGAAGATCGCCTTGATGTCGTCGAGGCGCGGAATCTCGTTGCCCCACTCGTTGGTTCCGGCCGTCGGCACGGTGAGGAAGGTGACGGCGCCGGCTTCGACCCGCTGCAGCGAGCGGCCGAGCCGGACGAGGGACTCGGTGTCGACGTTCTCGACGAACGTGGCGCGGGTGAACGCGTTGATGAACCCGTTCAGCTTGCCGGGGTCGAACAGGACCTTGTTCGACATGGCCGAGCGCAGCAGTGACGACAGGAACTTCTGCTGCCGGGTGATACGCCCGTAGTCGCCGTTGCCCTCCGACTCGACCTTGCGGGCCCGCACGTAGTCCAGGGCCCGGCGGCCGTCGAGGGTGTGGGTGCCCGCCGTCTCGATGATGGTGCCGAGTTCCCCGTCGACCAGGGGGGTGGGTGTGCACACCTCGACGCCGCCGACCTCGTTGACCATGCTCTCGAAGCCGGCGAAGTCGATTCCGACGAAATGCCCGATCTTCAGGCCGGACAGCTTCTGGATCACCTTCACCAGGCACTTGGGTCCGCCCAGCGCGTAGGTGGCATTGAGCTTGTCGCCCTCGGCGGCGGGGAACGTCTCCGACGTGTACTCGCCGGTGGTGCTGTCCCAGCCGCGGCACACGGGCCGCGTCACGTCCAGGTCGCGCGGAAAGGAGACGGCGACGACGCGACTGCGGTCGGCGGGGATGTTGACGAGGATGACGGTGTCGGCGCGTGCGCCCTCGGCGTCGGCGACGGTGCCGGCGCCGACCGCGCCGCTCGCCCCGGCGCGGGTGTCGGTGCCGATGATCAGGTAGGTCTCGTCGCCGGTCTGCCCGCCGGGGTCGACGATGTCGGTGGATTCGGTGTCCAGCGCCGCGATCTGGGCGAATCCGGCCTCGGTGGAACGCACGTAGCCCCACACCAGGCCGCTGCCGACGAGGGTCAGCACGGACAGCAGCGCCAGGACGGTGCGGCCCACGGTCGCGAGGCGCCGGCGTTTGCGGCGCTTGTTCAGAGCCAGCCTGCTCAGGCCGTCGCCCCCGACGGCCTGGGGCAGCGCGGGCGGCTGGTCGGGGTCGTCG
>NZ_PCZU01000205.1:0-2783 GCF_002887785.1 Rhodococcus sp. ENV425 | reverse complement strand
CAGCGTGGGGCGTTTCGGTTCGATGCCGTCGCCCGAGGAGGTGCCGCGCAGGCGCCGCCCGACCCAGGGAATCAGGAATTCGCGTGCCCACCGGCGGTCCTCGGCCCGCTTCGCCGCCGAGACCACCGGCGCGGCATCGAATTCGGCCGGGGTGAGCGTGTGCGACACACCGAGGAGATCGAGCACGCGGATCGCCATGTTCCGGTGCCCGGCCGGCGACATGTGGAGCCGGTCGAAATCCCACATCCGCAGGTCGCGGTACTCGTCGAACCGCCAGAAGTCGACGATCGCCGCACCGTGGCGGTCGGCGATCGCCCGGACCAGCTCGTTGTAGACGGCCCAGCGGCCGCGCAGCACCCCGAACACCGGCGCCCAGCTGCCGTCGTAGGCCGTCCACACGAGCACTCGCGCACCCGTGGCGGCAAGCTTGCCGATCGCGTCGTCGTACTCGGCCGCCAACGCGTCGAGGTCAAGCTTCGGGCGCATGAGGTTGTTGCCACCGGCGTAGATCGTCACCAGGTCGGGTCGCATCGCGATCGCCGCGTCGAGCTGCTCGTCGAGGATCGGGCGCAGCAGCCGTCCGCGCACGGCGAGGTTCGCATACCCGAACCCGGGGTTGTCGCGGGCGAGCTCCTCGGCGACGAGGTCCGCCCAGCCACGCAACCCGTTGGGCCGGGCCGGATCCGGGTCGCCGACGCCTTCGGTGAACGAATCACCCAGCGCCACATACCGTTCGAACTTCATTCGTGGACCCCCCGTGCTCACACGTCGGTGCTGAAACGGATCCCCCCGTCGGGGATCTGCACACCGGGCCAGACCCGGGCGCCGCGCAGCAGCTCGCAGCGCGCCCCGATGTCGGCGCCGTCGCCGATCACCCCGTCGCGGATCAGGGCGCGGGGACCGACCCGGACCCCGAATCCGATGATGGACCGCTCGATCACCGCACCGGCCTCCACCCTCGCGCCGTCGAAGATCACCGCGCCGTCCAGGCGTGCGCCGGCGCCGATCTCGGCGCCGCGGCCGACGACGGTGCCGCCGATCAGCAGGGCACCGGGCGCGACGGAGGCACCGGGATGGACGAGGGATTCGCCGCGCTGCCCACCGAGCGCGGGCGACGGTGCGATGCCGCGCACCAGGTCTGCCGAGCCGCGCACGAAGTCCTCCGGCGTGCCCATGTCCCGCCAGTAGGCGGCGTCGACGTGCCCGTACACGCGCTTGCCCTCCGCCAGCAGGGACGGAAAGACCTCACGTTCCACGGAGACCGGACGACCCTCGGGGATCGACTCGATGATCTCGCGCTTGAAGACGTAACAGCCGGCGTTGATCTGGTCCGTCGGCGGATCCTGCGTCTTCTCCAGGAACGCGGTGACCCGGCCCTCCTCGTCGGTGGGCACGCACCCGAACGCGCGGGGGTCGCCCACGCGCACCAGGTGCAGCGTCACGTCGGCGTCGGTGCGCAGGTGCGTGTCGAGCACCGCACCGAGATCCGTGCCGCCGAGGACGTCACCGTTGAAGACCATGACGTTGTCGGCGCGCAGCCTGGGCAGCACGTTGCGGATGCCGCCGCCGGTGCCCAGCGGCTCCGCCTCGGTGACGTACTCGATCTCGAGACCCAGTTCCGAGCCGTCACCGAAGTAGTCCTCGAACACCTCCGCCTTGAAGGATGTTCCGAGCACCACGTGCTTGATGCCGGCCGCACGGATACGCGTGAGCAGGTGCGTAAGGAACGGCACGCCGGCGGTGGGCAGCATCGGCTTCGGCGCGGACAGGGTCAGCGGCCGCAGCCGGGTCCCCTGCCCGCCCACCAGGATCACCGCATCGGTGTGCGGCGCAGCATCGTTCGTCATCGTGTCCCCTGTTCCGTGGTGTTGCCCGCCTCGGCCGCCCGCGCCCGTTCGCGTGCCGCCGCGGCCACCGACATCCTCGACCGGGCGGCGAGCCCGGCCCGCAGCGCCCACCGCAGCGGCGCCTGCCACGGATGCGGGTGCCGGTCCGCCTGGAACCGGTACGCGCTGTCGTGGTGGGCCGGCAGCATGAGTTCGGGATGCCGTCCTGCGGCGTGCCCCTTCGCGTGGGTGACCTCTGCCGAGGGCACGTATACGTTGAGCCAGCCCGCCCGGCCGAACCGGTCGCCGAGATCGACGTCCTCCATGTACATGAAGTAGCGCGAGTCGAAGCCGTCGACCGCGTCGAACGCCGCCCGCCGCACCAGCAGGCACGACCCGGACAGCCAGCCCACCGGGCGTTCGGACACGGTCTCGTTCTCCTGCCGGTACCGCTGCGTCCACGGGTTCTTCGGCCACACCGTGCCGAGCAGCGCGTGCCCGGCGCCGGAGACCAGCCCGGGCACCGAGCGCGCCGACGGATAGACGGTGCCGTCGGGTTCGTAGATCAGCGGGCCGAGGGACGCCGCGCGCGGCCAGCGACGCGCCGCCTCGAGCAGCCGGTCCAGCGACCCGGGTCCCCAGCGCACATCGGGATTGGCGACGACGACGAACTCCTCCGCCGGATCGACCTCCGCGACGGCCCGGTTGACGGCCCCGCCGTAGCCGATGTTGCCGCCGGTGTGCAGCAGCCGCACGTTCGGGTGCCGGGCCGCGGCGTCTTCGGGGGCGCCGTCGGTGGACCCGTTGTCCGCCAGGATCACACGGGTGGGCAGGTTCGTCGCGCCGGTCAGCGAGGTCAGGAAGTGCTCCAGATGCTCACCGGGCGAGTAGGTCACCGTCACCACGGTCAGCTTCGAACTCACGCCGTCACCTTAGCCGCCGGGCGCGGTCCCGCCG
>NZ_PCZU01000204.1:0-1429 GCF_002887785.1 Rhodococcus sp. ENV425 | reverse complement strand
CGCGGGGCGGGTCGCCGGCTGGGTCGCCGAACAGAACACCAATCAGGGCATCGTCGTGCGCGGCCCGGCCCCCGGCGGGTTGCGCGGCCGGGACGTTGCCGACGTGGTGGGGCTGCCGCTGATCACCACGATGCGCGCGCAGCCCGGGCTCGCCGCGGCGCTCGAACGCGGCGGACTGCGGCTCGGACGGCGCTCTCCACTCGTCCACGCCGCCGAGTCCGTTCTCGACGTGCTGACCGGACCCGAACCGGGCTCGCGGTGGGCGGCATGAGCGCCGTCCTCACGGCCGAGCTGCTCGACCGGGTCCGCGAACGGCTCGCGACCGAGGCCGGCGAACCCACGCCGGACCGCGTCGCCGCCGCGCTGCGTGCGGAGTCCGGCGGGGTTCTCGGCGACTTCGACCTGCTCACGGCCCTGCGGCACCTGCAGACCGAGCTCTCCGGCGCCGGCCCGCTCGAAGCGCTGCTCGCCGAGCCCGGCGTCACCGACGTCCTCGTCACCGCCCCGGACCGGGTCTGGGTCGACCGCGGCGCCGGGCTGCGGCTCGCTCCCGTCGCCTTCCCCGACGAGGCGTCGGTGCGGCGACTCGCCCAGCGCCTCGCGCTGTTCGCCGGACGGCGCCTCGACGACGCGCAGCCGTGGGTCGACGGCCGGCTGCCCGGGCACGGCGATTTCGGGGTGCGCCTGCACGCCGTCCTCGCACCCGTCGCGCAGGGCGGCACCTGCCTGTCGCTGCGCGTGCTGCGGCCCGCCACCCAGGGGCTCGACGCGCTGCGTGATCGCGGCGCCGTCGATCCGCACGCCTATCGGCTGCTGCGACGGATCGTCGCCGCCCGGCTCGCCTTCCTCGTCGTCGGGGGCACCGGGGCAGGCAAGACCACCCTGCTCGCGGCACTGCTCGGCACGGTGGACCCGGGCGAGCGGATCGTGTGCGTCGAGGACGCCGCCGAGCTCGCTCCCGCCCATCCCCACGTCGTGCGGCTCGTCGCCCGGGCCGCCAACGTCGAAGGCGTCGGTGAGGTCGCGGTGCGCGACCTCGTGCGGCAGGCGCTGCGGATGCGGCCCGACCGCATCGTCGTCGGCGAGGTGCGCGGCGCCGAGGTCGTCGATCTTCTGACGGCACTGAACACCGGTCACGACGGCGGCGCGGGCACGGTGCACGCCAACTCGCCGGACGAGGTGCCGGCGCGGCTCGAAGCGCTCGCCGCACTCGGCGGCCTGGACCGGGCCGCCCTGCACAGCCAGCTCGTCGCGGCGGTGCAGGTGGTTCTGCACGTGCACCGCACCCCCGACGGGACCCGCCGGCTGACGGAGATCGGTGTCGTGCAGCGGGACACCGTGTCGGGTGTCGTCGTCGCGCCCGCGTGGACCCACGAGCGCGGCACGGAGGCCGGCATGGACCGACTCGAAGAGCTCTTCCGCCGACGGG
>NZ_PCZU01000203.1:30439-38984 GCF_002887785.1 Rhodococcus sp. ENV425 | reverse complement strand
GCGCGAGATCCTGCTCGCCGTCGAGGTCGACGACCCGGCCGGCGTCGCGCGCGACCTCGCAGCCCTCGGCCTGGCGGCGCGATGACCCCGTTGCCGCGATGACCCCGTTGCCGCGATGACAGGGCCCGGACACGTTCGATGCGTACCCTTCTAGGCGTGCCCCGCATCGCCTACTTCGGCCCCACCGGAACCTTCACGGAGATGGCCCTCGCCCGGTTCGAGGACGCCGGCACCTTCGACGGCCCGGTCGAGCGGGTGTCGGCCGCCAGCCCGCCCGCGGCGCTGCAACTCGTGCGCGACGGCGCGGTCGACGGCGCAGTGGTGCCCATCGAGAGCTCGGTGGAGGGCTCGGTGCCCCCCACGATGGACGCCCTCGCGGTCGGCCCGCGCCTGCAGATCGTGGCCGAAACCGAGCTGGACGTCGCCTTCACCGTCGTGGCCCGGCCGGGCATCACGCTCGACGAGGTCCGCACCGTGCACGCCTATCCGGTGGCCGCCGCGCAGGTGCGCCAGTGGATCGTCGACCACATGCCGAAGGCCGACGTGGTGGCCGCCTCGTCCAATGCCGGCGCCGCCGAGGACGTCGCCGCCGGCAAGGCCGACGCCGGCGTGTCCACCGCCCTGGCCGGGCAGCGGCTCGGCCTGCCGGTCCTCGCCGACGGCGTCGCCGACCACGCCGGCGCCCGCACCCGGTTCGTGCTCGCCACCCGGCCCGCCCCCACGCCGGCGCGCACCGGCATCGACCGCACCTCCGTGATCCTGCAGCTGCCGAACGAACCGGGCTCCCTCGTGCGGGCCATGACCGAGTTCGCCACCCGCGGCATCGACCTCACCCGCATCGAGTCCCGCCCTACCCGCCAGGAATACGGGACCTACTTTTTCCACTTGGACTGTGTCGGCCACATCGACGACGCGCTCGTTGCCGAGGCGCTCAAGGCGCTGCACCGCTTCGCGCAGGTGCGGTTCCTCGGCTCCTGGGCGGCGGTGTCCCAGCACGGTGTGGCCCCGGTATCGGACGAAGAGGATGCGCAGTGGCTGCAACGGCTGCGGCGCGGGGAGGAAGAGCGTTGAGCGGCCGATTGATCCTGGTCCGGCACGGGCAGACGGTGGCGAATGTCGCACGTCGCCTGGACACCAAGCTGCCGGGCGCCGAACTGACCGACCTCGGCGTCGCGCAGGCCCGCACCCTCGGACAGGGCTTCGCGCAGCAGCCGCCGACAGCCCTGTTCGCCTCGCAGGCCCTGCGCGCCCGGCAGACCGCCGAGCACGTCGAGCTCGCCGCCCGTGTGACCACCGTCGTCCGCGAAGGCCTGCACGAGGTGCAGGTCGGTGAGCTCGAGGACCGCAGCGACGAGGAATCCCACGCGCTGTTCATGAAGGTGTACGAGTCCTGGCACACCGGCGACCTGCGCGACCGGGTGCCCGGCGGCGAATCCGGCCTCGACGTCCTGGACCGGTACCTGCCGGTGGTCGAGTCGCTGCGCACCGACTACCTCGACGACGGCTCGGGGGACGTCGTGGTGGTCAGCCACGGCGCCGCCATCCGCCTCGTCGCCGCGCACCTCGGCCGGGTGCCGGGCAGCTTCGCGACCAGCAACCACCTCGCCAACACCCAGAGCGTCGAACTGGTCCCGCTGCCCGGCGGCGGCTGGGAGTGCGTGCGCTGGGGCACCTTCCAGACGCCGTTCCACGACACCGGACGCGCCGGCGCCGACGATCCGATGGGTTAGCCCCCACCTCGTCGTCCGCGCGCCGTGGTGCTTCCTGCGCGCGTCCATCGCTCGCGGGGAGCCCCCGAGTGCGCAGGCGTCCCGGCCGGGGCCGACGCACAGGTATCCTCGAGCCGTCCGAATGTAGCGATCGATAGGTTGGGTACGGCAATGGGAACTTCCACCGACGACACCGTCGCGGACGGTGTCGCTGCGCCGGACTGGCGTCGCCTCGAGCCGATGGAGCTGACTCCCATTCTCTCCGCGGCGCTCGACGCCTTCTACGAGACCGGGTTCCACGGCACCTCGGTACGGGAGATCGCCCGCCGGGTCGGCGTCACCGTTCCCGCGCTGTACTACCACCACGAGAACAAGGAAGGCCTGCTCATCGCGCTGCTCGAGCTCTCGACCAGCGACGTGATGACCCGGGCCTACGCCGCCGACGCCGACGGCGGCGACGATCCGGTGCAGCGGCTCTCCAACGCCATCGAGGCGATCGTGCTGCGCATGACGAACCGTCCCCGCCTCGCCGCCCTCGAGGGCGAGGTGCGCTACCTCAGCCCCGAGAACCGGCAGCGCTACCGCGCGGTGCGCAAGGAGATCGAGAAGCTCGTCTTCGAGATCGTCGAGGACGGGACCCGGCGCGGGGCGTTCGACGTCGAGGATCCGGCCGAGACGACCCGTGCGCTGCTCGGCATGTGCCAGTCCATCCCGCGGTGGTACCACCGCGAGGGCTCCCTGAGCCCGGAGGAGGTGGCGCGCAAGTACGTCGCGATCGCCCTCAAGACGGTCGGCGCCACCCCTCCCCCGAAGCCCTGACGGGCGGACTCAGCCCCGGCCGAACACCGCCGTCCGCTTCTCCTGGAAGGCGCTCACGCCCTCGTGGAAGTCCGCGGACGCCAGCAGCTCGAGCTGCCCGGCGCGCTCGCGGGTGAACGCGCTGTCGAGCTCGCCGAGGGTCGCGTCGTTGATCGCGTCCTTGGTGGCGTGGAAGGCCTCGACCGGTCCGGCGGCGAGCCGGATGGCGAGCGCGTCGACGGCGGCGGCGAAGTCGTCGTCGGGGTGCACCTCGGCGATCAGCCCGGCCGCGAGTGCCTCGGTGACGGGCAGCCGTTCGGCGAGCAGCGCCATCTTCAGGGCACGGGCACGGCCGATCGATGCGGCGACGAGTGCGGTCGCGCCGCCGTCGGGCATGAGGCCGATGCGGGTGAAGGCGAGCAGCAGGTAGGCGGACTCGGCCGCGACGGTGAGGTCGCAGCCCAGGGCGAGGGACACGCCGACGCCGGCGGCGGGGCCGTTGACGGCGCCGATGACCGGGCGCGGGAAGGCGCGGATCGCGGCGACGGTGCGGTTGGCGGCGTCGATGGTCCCGGCCGACGGCGGAGCGGACAGGTCCTTGCCGGCGAGGTCGGCGCCGGTGCAGAAGGCGCGACCGGTGCCGGTGAGGACCGCGACGCGCACGGCGTCGTCGCCGGCGTGCTTCTCGAAGGCGTCGGCGACGGCCTCGAGGGTGGCGGTGGTGACGGCGTTCATCCGTGCGGGCCGGTTGAGGGTGACGCGCAGGATGCCGTCGTCGACGGTGACGTCGACGCCGACGGGATCGATGGTCATGGGTCCTCCGGGGGGTGGGGTTCTCGGGACGGTCAGGGTCTCTCTGGACGTCAGGGGCGCAGCGCCAGGGCGACCTTGCCGGTGGCGGAGCGATGTGCGAGCGACCGCAGCGCCTCGGCGGCGTGCGTCATCGGGTGGACGGTGGGTTCGGGGATCTGCAGTGCCCCGGAGCGCAGCAGCGGCTCGAGCTGCGCCCATTGCTGGGCGGTGTAGCCGGGGAAGGTACGCACGTATTCGCCCCATCCGGCGCCGAGGACCGAGATGTTCTTGAGCAGAAGACGATTCACTTTGACGGTGGGAATCTCGCCGCCGGTGAAGCCGAGGACCACGACCCGTCCGTTCGGTGCCAGGCTGCGCAGGCTGTCGGTGAACCGGTCGCCGCCGACGGGATCGAGAACGATGTCGACGCCGCGTCCGCCGGTGAGCTCGAGGACCCGGTCCTTGAAGCCCTCCACGGCGACGGTGTGGGTGGCGCGGTTGGCTTTCGCGACCGCGGCCTTCTCCTCGGTGCTCACCACCGCGATGGTCTCGAGTCCGAGCGCGGCCGCGACCTGCAGGGCGGCGACGCCGACCCCGCCTGCGGCGCCGTGCACGAGCACCGTCTCGCCGGCGCGGTAGCGGGCGCGTTCGTCGAGGGCGAAGTGGACGGTCAGGTAGTTCATGAGGAATCCGGCTCCGGCCGTCAGGGACACCGAATCGGGAAGCGGAAAGACGGATTTCGGATCCACCGCGACGGTCTGCTGCCAGGCGCCGCCGGTGGCGAGGACGGCGACGCGCTGCCCCGGGCTCAGGCCGCTGCCGGCCGGGGCGGTGCGCACCGTGCCGGCGCCTTCGACGCCGAGCACGGACGGCAGGGGGCGCACGACCTGGTAGCTCGCTGTGGTCTGCAGCAGGTCTGGGAACGAGACTCCGGCCGCGTGCAGATCGACGACGACGACGAGGCCGTCCGCATCGGGCTCGGGAAGGTCCACGAGCCGTACGCCGTCGGGCCCGGTTGCTTCGGTCAGTTGTACCGCCTGCATGAGTTCTCCTGCCGTCCTGGTGGCCGAGCCTGTCTCGGGGCTCCGTGTCTCGGGGCCCGTGTCTTCGGGAATCCGTGTCGCGGCTCACGCGTACGGCCTCATCCATACCAGAACCGTCTGATCGGACGCTAGTTAGACCAGACCATTGACCGATCGATCGATCCGTGATAGTCCTTTAGCGATCGATAAGTAACGCCGACTGTATCCGATAGGGGCGCACATGGCCGACGAGTCCACCGTTACCGAACCTGCCGCACAGTACGAGCGGCGTGGCGGCATCGCCGTCATCACGCTCAACCGCCCCCGGGCGCTCAACGCCGTGAACGCAGCGCTGGCGACGGCGGTCGGCACGCTGCTCGAGCAGGCGGAGGCGGACGACGACGTGCGCGTCGTGGTGCTCACCGGTGCGGGCCGCGCGTTCTGCGCGGGCGCCGACCTCAAGGCCCTGGCCACGGGCGAGAGCATCGCCGCCGACGGGCACCCCGAATGGGGTTTCGCCGGCTATGCCCAGCACTGGATCAGCAAGCCGACCATCGCCGCGGTCAACGGGTTCGCCCTCGGCGGCGGCACCGAGCTGGTGCTCGCGTCCGACCTCGCCGTCGTCGACGAGGAGGCCCAGCTGGGCCTGCCCGAGGTCAAGCGAGGTCTCTTCGCCGCCGCGGGCGGGGTGATCCGGCTCCAACAGCAGATCCCCCGCAAGGTCGCGCTGGAACTGGCGCTGACCGGTGAGCCGATCTCCGCTGCGCAGGGCAAGGAACTGGGCCTGGTCAACCGGGTCGCACCGCACGGCACGGCGCTCGAGATGGCGCTCGGGCTGGCGGAGACCATCGCCGCGAACGCTCCGCTCTCGGTACGCGAATCGAAGTCGATGATCCACCGGACCGCGCACGGCGCCGACTGGGAGCCGGGTGTGTGGGAGGCCAACGCCGCCGCGGTGAAGGTGGTGTTCACCAGCGACGACGCCAAGGAAGGCCCGACCGCGTTCGCGCAGAAGCGGCAGCCGGTCTGGAAGGGTCGCTGACCCCCTGATCTCGGCCCGGGGTCTCGTCGATCCCCTCCGGGGCACCCGGGCCGCTCCAACCCTCGAAAGGAACTCCTCATGACCAACGCTGTCATCGTCGACGTGGTCCGCACCGCGGTCGGCAAGGGCAAGCCCGGCGGCGCCCTGTCCGGCACCCATCCCGTCGAGCTGCTCGCCCACGTGCTGCGTGAGATCACCTCGCGCAACGACCTCGACCCCGCCCTCGTCGACGACGTCATCGGCGGCTGCGTCAACCAGGCGGGCGAGCAGGCCCTGAACATCTCCCGCACCGCCCTGCTGTCGGCCGGCTTCCCCGAGTCGGTGCCGGCCACCACCATCGACCGGCAGTGCGGCTCGAGCCAGCAGGCCGCCCACTTCGCCGCCCAGGGCATCATCGCCGGCGCCTACGACATCGTCATCGCGTGCGGTGTGGAGTCGATGAGCCGGGTGCCGATGGGTACCTCGTCGATGGGGCAGGACGCCTCCGGCCCGGGCATCGCCGCCCGCTACCCCGAGGGCCTGGTCAACCAGGGTATCTCCGCCGAGCTGATCGCCGCGAAGTGGAAGTTCGACCGCGAGGCCCTCGACGCGTTCTCGGCGCAGTCGCACCAGCGGGCCGCCGAGGCGATCGCCGCCGGTTTCTTCGACAAGGAGATCGTCCCGATCACGGTCACCAATGCCGCCGGTGAGCAGGTCCGGCACACCGTCGACGAGACGGTGCGCGCCGCCACCACCGCCGAGGCCCTGGCCGGGCTGAAGCCGTCGTTCTACACCGAGGCGTACGCCGCGCGCTTCCCGGAGGCCGGCTGGCACATCACCCCGGGCAACTCGTCGCCGCTGACCGACGGGGCGTCGGCGGTGCTGATCATGAGCGAGGAGGCCGCGGCCAAGCTGGGCCTGACCCCGCGGGCGCGGTTCCATTCCTTCGCCGTCGCCGGCGACGATCCGATGTTCATGCTCACCGCCCCCATCCCCGCGACGAAGAAGATCCTGGCCCGCTCGGGTCTGGGCATCGACGACATCGACGCCTACGAGGTCAACGAGGCGTTCGCCCCGGTGCCGCTGATGTGGGCGCACGAGTTCGGGGCGGATCCGGCCCGGCTCAACCCGCGCGGCGGCGCGATCGCCCTCGGACACGCCCTCGGCTCGTCGGGCACCCGGCTGCTGACCACGCTGGTCAACCACCTCGAGGCCACCGGCGGCCGGTACGGCCTGCAGACCATGTGCGAGGGCGCCGGCATGGCCAATGCCACCATCATCGAACGTCTCTGACCCGCAACCACATCCGAAAGGAATCTCATGATCGTCAACGACAGCGTTGCCGTCGTCACCGGCGGTGCCTCCGGCCTCGGCCTGGCCACCGTCAAGGCCCTGCTCGCCGACGGCGCGCAGGTCGTCATCATCGACCTGCCCTCCTCCAACGGTGAGACCGTCGCCAAGGAGCTCGGCGACCGCGTCCGCTTCGCCGCCGCCGACGTCACCGACGAGGCCGCCGTCGTCGAGGCCCTCGACCTCGCCGAATCGCTCGGCCCGCTGCGCGTCGCGGTCAACTGCGCCGGCATCGGCAACGCCATCAAGACCGTGAGCAAGAAGGGCGCTTTCCCGCTCGCCGACTTCACCAAGATCATCAACGTGAATCTCGTCGGCACGTTCAACGTGATCCGCCTGGCCGCCGAGCGCATCGCCAAGACCGAGTCGATCGACGGCGAGCGCGGCGTCATCATCAACACCGCCTCCGTCGCCGCGTTCGACGGCCAGATCGGCCAGGCCGCCTACTCCGCGTCCAAGGGCGGCGTCGTCGGCATGACCCTGCCGATCGCCCGCGATCTCGCGTCGCTGCTGATCCGCGTCGTCACCATCGCCCCCGGCCTGTTCAAGACCCCGCTCCTCGGCTCCCTGCCGGAGGAGGCGCAGGCCTCGCTCGGCCAGCAGGTGCCCCACCCGGCCCGCCTCGGCGACCCGTCCGAGTACGGCGCCCTGGCCGCGCACATCGTCTCCAACCCGATGCTCAACGGCGAGGTCATCCGCCTCGACGGCGCCATCCGCATGGCCCCGCGCTGAGCGCCGCCTGAGCTGATCGACGCGTGAGAGGACGGGGCCGATGACTGTGGAGCCCGCACCCCCCAGGTTCGCGAACTGGCGGGAGTTCGAGCCCCTACAGCTCGGCCCCATCCTCGATCACGCGCTGGAAGCCTTCGGAGAGAACGGTTTCCACGGAACCACCGTCCGCGACCTGGCCCGCCGGGTCGGGGTGACGGTGCCCGCGCTGTACTACCACCACGAGAACAAGGAAGCCGTTCTCGTCACCCTGCTCGACACCGCCGTCCGGGACCTGATCGAACGCGCCCTCGCCGCCGTCGGCGACGGTGGTGACGACCCCGTCCGGCGCTTCACCAACTTCGTCGAGGCGATCGTGCTGAACTCGACGCACCGCGCCCCGCAGTCCGCACTCGACTCCGAACTGCGGCACGTGTCCCCGCAGAACCGCCGCAACTACGCCGCGACCCGGAAGCGCCTCGAGCTCATGGCCCTCGACCTCGTCGACGACGGGGTCGAGCGCGGCGTCTTCGCCGTCGACGACATCGCCGAATCCGTGCGTGCCCTGCTCGGCATGTGCCAGTCCATCGCCCGCTGGTTCCGGCTCGGCGGCCCGCTCACTCCCGACCAGGTCACCGCCCGCTACACCGTCATCGCCCTGCGCATCGTGGGATACCGGGCCGCGCCGGACCCGCCCAGCGAATCGTCGCCGGTGCGGAGGAACTGAGCGCCGATCGCCCCGCCGACCCGACCGTCCTTCGCCCTCCTGGGAGAGAACCGATGCACCGCAACCTTTTCGAAGCCGACCACGAGGCGTACCGGGACACGGTGCGCGAATTCCTCGCCCGCGAGGTCGAACCGCACTACGAACGGTGGGAGACCGAGCGGCTCATCGACCGCTCCGCCTGGCTCGCCGCCGGCAAGTCCGGCATCGTCGGCCTCGGCGTCCCCGAAGAATACGGCGGCTCCGGGGTGACCGACTACCGGTTCCGCTGCGTCGTCGCCGAGGAGATCGCCCGCACCGGCACCACCTCCTTCGGCTCCGGCATGAGCCTGCAGGACGACATCGCCATCCCCTATGTCGCCGACCTCGGCACCGAGGACCAGAAGCGGCGCTGGCTGCCCGGCATGGCCGCCGGAGAGCT
>NZ_PCZU01000203.1:28238-30429 GCF_002887785.1 Rhodococcus sp. ENV425 | reverse complement strand
GACCGAACCCGGCACCGGCTCGGACCTGCAAGCCGTCAAGACCACCGCCGTGCGCGACGGCGACGACTGGATCCTGACCGGGCAGAAGACGTTCATCACCAACGGTATCCACTCCGATCTGGTCATCGTCGTCGCCCGCACCGACCCGCACGCCGGTGCCCGCGGATTCTCCCTGCTCGTCGTCGAACGCGACATGCCGGGCTTTTCCCGCGGCCGCAAGCTGCACAAGGTGGGCCTGGCCGGGCAGGACACCGCCGAACTGTCCTTCGAGGGCGTGCGGGTGCCGGCCGCGAACCTGCTCGGCACCGAAGGGCAGGGATTCTTCCACCTGATGGAGCACCTGCCCCTCGAGCGCCTCTCCATCGCCGTCGCCGCGATCGCGGCCGCGCGGGCGGCGTACGAGTGGACCAAGGACTACGTGTTCGAACGCAGGGCGTTCGGCAAGCCGATCGGCGACCTGCAGAACACCCGCTTCGCCCTCGCCGAGATGCTCACCGAGATCGAGGTCACCGGCTCGCACATCGACCGGTGCGTCCTGGCGCTCAACGCGGGCGAGCTGACCGCGGTCGACGCCGCCAAGGCCAAATGGTGGGCCAGCGAGCTGCAGAAGCGCGTCGTCGACCGGTGCGTGCAGTTGCACGGCGGCTACGGCTACATGATGGAGTACCCCATCGGCCGCGCCTACGTCGACACCCGCATCCAGACCATCTACGGTGGCACCACCGAGATCATGAAGGAGATCATCGGACGCGACATCGCCGCCGAATACGCCTGATCCACCCCGTATCCGAAGGAGAGACACCATGTTCGATCTGTCCGGCAAGCGGGCACTGGTCACCGGCGGCTCGGCCGGAATCGGGCTGGGCATGGCGCGCGGGCTCGCCTCCGCAGGTGCCGACGTGGCGCTGTGGGGCCGCGGCGCCGAACGCCTCGAGAAGGCGGCGGCCGATCTCGCGACGACCGGGGCGCGCGTGGTGACCCGATCGGTGGACGTGTCCGACGAGGAGGCCGTGCGCGACGGTGTCGCCGCGACGGTCGCGGAGCTCGGCGGCCTCGACGTCGTCGTGGTCAACGCCGGAATCGGTGTGCCCCTCGTCAAGTTCGTCGAGTCGAGTACCGAGGACTACCGGAAGGTGACGGCCGCCAACCTCGACGGGGCGTACTTCACCCTGCGCGAGACGGCCAGGGTGCTCGTCGACCAGGGCACCGGCGGATCGGTGATCGTCACCTCCAGCCTGGGTGCGATCCAGGGCGCCGGGCGCAATCAGGCCTACGCCGCCACCAAGGCAGGGGTCCTGGCCCTGGCCAACGGGTGCGCGGTGGAACTCGCCCGGCACCGCATCCGCGTCAACAGCGTGCTGCCCGGCTGGATCGCCACCGACATGACCGGACCGCTCCAGGGCTCCGAATCGTTCACCACGCACGTTATTTCCCGGGTACCGTTGGGCCGGTGGGGAACTCCCGAGGACTTCGCCGGCATCGCCGTGTACCTCGCGAGCGACGCGTCCGCGTTCCAGACCGGATCGTCCACCCTGATCGACGGCGGCTACTCGATCTTCTGACGTCGCCGGAAGTGTTGTCCCGCAAGTTCGTCCACGAGGAGAAGCTATGGCACTGACCGCATTCCTGGAGCTCGAGTTCAAGCCCGACGTGCTCGGGGAGGCCCGCGCGCTGATGGATCGTGTTCTGAAGGAAACCCGCGCGTTCGGCGGCTGCCTGGGCCTCGAGGTGCTCGCCGACCGTTCGAACGAGGCCCGCTGGGTGGTCGTGGAGAAGTGGGAGTCGGAGCAGCACGACGCCGCGTACCGCGAGTTCCGGGCCGGGCCCGGTGCGATCACCGATCTCGGTCCGCTGCTCGCGGGTGCGCCGAAGCTGACCTACTACAACGAGGTCTGACCGGCAGGGGTGGGCAGATCCCGCCCTGGGGTGCCTGGCCGGGGGCGGCGCCGTCGTCGACGATCGATACGTCGGATCGACGCCCGCCTACCCGGTCCCGGGAACGGCGGAACCTCCCAGGAAGGCGGACGCCATGAACATCGAAGAGATGGCCCGGACCCTG
This sequence comes from Rhodococcus sp. ENV425, assembly GCF_002887785.1. Taxonomy (NCBI): domain Bacteria; kingdom Bacillati; phylum Actinomycetota; class Actinomycetes; order Mycobacteriales; family Nocardiaceae; genus Rhodococcus; species Rhodococcus sp. ENV425. Next base: position 28,370 of record NZ_PCZU01000203.1, on the reverse strand, counting down.
CTCACCCTAGACGCCGGTGACGAAGCCGCGCTGCGCAGCGTCGCAGCGATCGAGGACGCCACCTTCGCGGCCTACGCGAGCGACTACGTCGAGGCCATGACGCGGCCCGGCTGCAAGGGCTGCCACGGCGGC
>NZ_PCZU01000203.1:20637-28210 GCF_002887785.1 Rhodococcus sp. ENV425 | reverse complement strand
GCAACGGCCGGGGCACCACGGTGCCCCGGCCGTACCGTCCCGACGACCGCCACCGAAGGACCCCTCATGACCGCTGCGCTGCCGTTGCTGCTGCGCTCGCATCCCCACCTCACCACCGCCTCCGCCGAATCCCGGGACTTCCAGGCCCGCGTCGGGCATCCCGCGGCGACGGATCCGGCGCCGTGTGTCCTCGTCCTCACCCGGGCCGCCGACCGCGAGATCGACGAGCTGTCGCTGTGGCTCGCCGCCCGCGGCATCGCGCTGGTGCGCCTCGACAGCGACCGGTGTGCCGACACGGACGTGCAGTGGGATCCGTTCGACGGCCTGCTCACCCGCGACGGCCGGACGTTCCGGCCCCGGGTGTGCTGGCTGCGCTACTTCGACGTCGACGCACTGCGCACCGCGCAGACCACCCCCGACGCAGTGCAGCACGTGCGCGACCAGTGGCAGGCGCTCGTCGCCGCCCTTGCCGCGCACCCCGGCCTGCACACGCTCAACTCCGGGGCCCGGCCCGGAACCCCCGACCGCCTGACCCAGCTCGCCGCCGCCCGCGTGGCCGGGCTGCGTGTGCCCGCCACCCTCGTGACCACGCGGCTCGACGTCGCGGCCCGGGCCCTGCCGGGGCCCGGCGACCTGCTGGTCAAGAGCCTCGGCCGGCACTGCGTCGAACCGCAGCCCGGCCGCCTGCGGGGCGTCTACCCGCAGCGCGTCACCCGCGCGTCACTCGACGGCGAACACCGCACGGGCGCACCGGTGCTCGTGCAGGAGTATGTGGCCGCCGACCGGGAGCTGCGGATCCACGCCGTGGGCGGAACGCTGATCGGCTACGCGGTCACCCGGCCCACCCCCGAGTCGCTGTGGACCCGGCCGGAGTCGATCACCGTGCGGCGCTGCGGCATTCCCGCCGACGTGGCCGCATCGCTGCGGACGCTCCTCGACCGGTTCCGGCTCGACCTCGCCGCCTTCGACCTGCTCGACACGCCCGGCGGCCCGGTGTTTCTCGAGGTCAACCCCGAATTCGACTGGCGCTGGACCGAACACGGCGCCGGTGACACCGACACCACGAACGCGGTGCGCGCCCTGATCGCCGCCGCGACCGCCCCCGCCCCCCGAGGAGAGAACCGATGACCCGCGTCGCCGTTGCCGAGTATGCGGTGCTGTTCTGGCGTGACGGCACGCTGGTGTGGGACGACTACCTGCACCACCGGCAGTTCGCGCTCACCCCCGACAGCGAGCGGGTGCTGCGCTGGTTCGCGTCGTGGCGCGAACTCGACAGCATCGCCGAACTGGGGGAGCTGTCGCTCGGAATCGCTCGCCGGCTGCTCGAGGCGCAGGTCCTCGTCGCCGAGGGATCGGCCGAGCACGTCGAACAACAGCAGATGCTCGCCGAGTGGGGCACGTGGGGCCCCTCGGCCCGCTACCTGCACTTCGCGGCCCGCACCGGCTCCGACGTCCGGTTCGCCGACGTGCTCGACGACGAGCTGCGGTCGGCGGCCAAGGCGAGCGAGCAGCCCGCCCCTGCGCCGGCCAAGTCCTACCCGCAGCATCCGATGATTCCCGTGCCCGGCGACCGGCCGGACTCGTCCGGGTGGCGGCGCCCGGGACTCGTCGACGCCCTGTTCGAGCGCCGCTCGGTCCGGCAGTTCACCGCCGACCCCGTGTCCCTGGACGCGGTGGGCACCGTCGCCCGCGTCGCGACGGGACCCGTCGAAGTGATCGACCATCCGCAGGTGGGGCAGGTGCTGTTGAAGACCAGCCCGTCCGCCGGCGCCCGCACCCCCATCGAGCTGTACCTCTACGCGAACCGCGTCGACGGGCTCGCGCCGGGGTTCTTCCACTACGCGCCGCTGCGCGGCGGGCTGGAACGGATCGGCGACAGCGTGCCCGGCTCCGTGCTGGGCGCGGCGCTCGGCGAGCAGCCGTGGCTGTCGGACTGCGCGGCGTTGCTGATCTACACGGCGGTACCGGCCCGGACCCGGTGGCGGTACGAACGTTCCCGCGCCTACCGCGACATCCTCATCGAACTCGGCCACGTCAGTCAGACCGTCCTGCTCACCGCCACCGCGCTGGGCCTGGGCGCGGTGACGGCGACGGCGATGCGCGACCGCGAGCTCGAGGACCTGCTCGGCTGCGATCCCACCGCCGAGCCGGCCCTGGCGGTCACCGCGCTGGGCCGCCCCGCCGCCGGACTCGGGTGACGCCCGTTGTCCGCCGGCGGTGGTGCGCTCCGCAACCCCGACTTCGCGCGGCTGTGCGCCGGTCAGGCGGTCGCGCAGCTCGGCAGCCGCGGCTACGGCGTCGCGATCATGTTGTGGGTGCTCGCGGTCAGCGGTTCGGCCGCGACGGTCGGGCTGGTCTCGACCGTGACGATGGGTGCCTTCACGGCCGCGACGGTCCCGGCCGGCTGGATCGTCGACCGCTTCGATCGCCGTCGCGTCATGATCACCGTCGACGCCTGCTCGGCGGCCGCCGCCGCGGTGCTCGCGGGCTGCGCGTGGCGCGGTCTGTTCCATCCGGTGCCCGTCCTCGTCGCGGTGTCGGTGCTCGGGGCGGGGTGGGCGGTGCGCGGACTCGCCGAGGACGCGGCTGTGCCGCAGGTGGTCGAGCGCGAGCAGATCGGCACGGCGTACGGGCTTTTCGAGGCGCGGGGGTACGCGACCGGGGTGGCCGGCCCGCCGCTCGCGGCGACCCTCTACGGTCTCGGCGCCGCGCTGCCCTTCGCGGGACATGCCGTGTCGTTCGTGGTGGCGGGAGCGGCCGCGGCCCGGGTGCGCACCCCGCTGCAGGCGCCGCGCGTCCCCGGTTCCGCCGCGGAACGGCCGTGGGCCGCCATCCGGGACGGGGTGCGGTGGTTCGCCGCCCACCCGTTCGTCCGCACCACCGCGGCGCTGACGGCCGTCGCCGAGTTCGTGGTAAACGGCTGTGGTCTGGTGGTGGTCGTGCTCCTGGCCGACAGCGGCGCGCCGTCCTCGACGGTCGGGATCGCGCTCGCCGTCGCCTACGGCGGGGGCATGCTCGGGGCGCTGGCGGTGCCGCGGCTCCGCCGCCGGATCCCGGCCCACCGTCTGCTCGTGCTCTCGGCGGGCCTCGGTGTCCTGGCGGTCCTCGCGGCGGCCACGGGGTCACCGGTCGTCGCCGCCGCCGGTTATGCCGCCCTGCTGGCGGTGACCCCGTCGTGGTCGGTGGTGGTGACCGCACGCTGTGCCGAACTGGTGCCCGACGAGGTGCGGGGCCGGGTCGGCGCGGCGACCGGGCTGGTCACCTCGTTGCCGGCGATGTTCGCCCCGCTGACGGTGGGCGTGCTGACGACGGCCGTCGGCGCGGCGAGCACCGCGTGGATGCTCGCCGCGCTCCTCGGCGGGGTGGTCGTGGCGACCGCGGTCAGCCGGACGGTGCGCCTACAGGCCGGCGAGCCGCTCCCGCGCCGCGCGGTACTCGGTGGCGAGCCGGTCGACGAGCTCGGCGGCGGGGACGACGGCGTCGATCGCGCCGACGCCCTGCCCGGAACCCCAGATGTCGCGCCAGGCCTTCGCCTTCGCGCCGGTTCCGGAACTCTCGCCGGTGCCGAAGTCCATGGCCGACGGGTCCGACACGGCGAGGTTGTTCGGGTCGAGCCCGGCGGCTTCGATGCTGCCGCGCAGGTAGTTGCCGTGCACGCCGGTGAACAGGTTGGAGTAGACGATGTCGGCGGCGGTGGAGTCGACGATCATCTGCTTGTAGCGGGCGTCGGCGTTGGCCTCGGCGGTGGCGATGAACGCCGAACCGACGTAGGCGAGATCGGCGCCGGCGGCCTGGGCCGCGAGGATCGAACGGCCGTGCGCGATCGAGCCCGACAGCAGCAGCGGGCCGTCGAACCACTCACGGATCTCCTGGACCAGCGCGAACGGTGACTGGGCGCCCGCGTGGCCGCCGGCGCCGGCGGCGACGGCGATGAGGCCGTCGGCGCCCTTGTCGACGGCCTTGCGGGCGAAGGTGTTGTTGATGACGTCGTGCAGGACGATGCCGCCGTAGGAGTGGATGGCGTCGTTGACGTCGGTGCGGGCGCCGAGGGAGGTGATGACGACCGGGACCTCGAACTCGACGATCGTGGCGAGGTCTTCTTCGAGGCGGTCGTTGGAGCGGTGCACGATGAGGTTGACCGCGTAGGGCGCGGACGGCGCCTCGGGGTGGTTGGCGTCGTGCTTGGCGAGGGCCTCGGTGATGCGGGTGAGCCACTCGCGCAGCATCGCCTGGGGGCGCGCGTTGAGCGAGGGGAAGGAGCCGACGACGCCGGAGGTGCACTGGGCGATCACCAGGTCCGGACCGGAGACGATGAACATCGGCGACGCCACGACGGGCAGGCGCAGCCGGTCTTGCAGGATCGAAGGCAGGGCCATGCGAATCTCCTTGGTGATTTCGGTGTTACGACTGCCCGAGCTGGGCGGCCATGAGCGGGATGAGGGCCTGCAGGCCCTTCAGCGGGCGGGCCATGACCTTGAACGAGATGATCCGGCCGCGGTCGTCCCAGCGGATCAGGTCGATGCCGTTGACGTGGATGCCGTCGAGATCGGCGGTGAACTCGAGAACCGCCGAGTCGTCGTTGTACCACTCGTCGACGTAGCGGAACCCCGTACCGGAGAACACGGTGAGCGCCGCCCGCAGGTAGGCGACGGTCTTGGCCTTGCCTTCCTGCGGCGTGAACACCGCGGGGGAGGAGAACACGGCGTCGTCGGCGATCAGGTCCTCGAGGGCGGCCATGTCCTCGTGCTCGACGATGTGATGCCAGCGTTCGACGACGGGGGGCCGGGTACGAGTGGTCATGGTTCCCTCTCTGTGTTCGTCGCTTCGAGCGTAGGGGCCGCGCCACTAAACAGTCAATGGTGACCGTTCACCCGCGGAACGGCGGTACGGGCAGATCGTCGCGGAACAGGTCCGGCAGGTCTGCGGACACGCTGTCCGGGAACGCCGCGGGACGCTTCTCGAGGAACGCCGAGATGCCCTCGCGGGCGTCGCGCCCGACGCCGCGGAGGTTGATGCCGCGCGTCTCGATGCGGTGCGCGACCATGGGGTGCTCGGCGCCCAGCGTGCGCCACATCATCTGCCGCGAGAGCGCCACCGACACCGGGGCCGAGTGCTCGGTGAGGCTGCGGGCCAGCGCATACGCCCGCTCGAGCAGTTCGGCCCCGGGATACAGCGCATAGACGAGCCCGGCCGTGTGGGCCTCGGCCGCGTCGAAGATCCGTCCCGAATACACCCAGTCCAGGGCGGTCTGCAGCGGAACCAGGCGGGGCAGGAACCAGGTGGAGCACGACTCGGGGACGAGGCCGCGGCGGTTGAACACGAAGCCGATGCGGGCGTCGTCGGCGGCGAGGCGGAAATCCGCCGCGAGCGTCATGGTGATGCCGACGCCGACGGCCGGGCCGTTGATCGCCGCGATGATCGGCTTGCGGCACTCGAACATGCGCAGCACGACGCGGCCGCCGCCGTCGCGCCGGACGTCGGCGGCCGTGTCATCGCGCCGGACGTCGGCGGTCGCGTCGTCGCTCGGCTCGTCGAGCCGCTGCGCGAACGTGTCGGCACCGCCGGAGAGGTCGGCGCCGGCGCAGAATGCGCGCCCGGCGCCGGTGAGTACGACGGCGCGCACGGAATCGTCGGCGTCGCAGCGGTCGTAGGCCGCGATCAGCTCGTGCTCCATCGTGGTGGTGAAGGCGTTGAGCCGGTCGGGGCGGTCGAGGGTGATGGTGGCGATGCCGTCGGCCACGGCGAGTGCGATGTGTTCCACGCCGGCCAGCATGACATGTTTACTGAACGATCGGTAGGTGTCAGGGCCGTGCACAGCGCGGCGCCCCCGTCACCACGGGAGTCGGCGACGGGGGCGCAGGGCGCGGCGTGCGGGCTTATCCGCGGGTCACGCGGCCGCGGCGGAACTCCCGGCCGCCCCAGATGCCGGACTGCCGGGTCTCGGTGGCGTAGGTGGCGCACGCGGTGGCAAGGGGGCAGCGGGCGCACACGTTGCGGGCGTAGTCGAACGACTCCGACGGGTCCGGGAACCAGGCGTCCGGGGTCGCGTCGCCGCGGCACGCGGCCAGGTCCCAGTCCGGCGTGGCGTCCGACGGGGCGAGCAGGTCGGTGAGCATCGTGGTCACGGGCAGGTCCTCCTTCCGAGGACGGGGATGCAGGTCTGGTCGGGGCGGCGCAGGACTTGCGACGGATTCGCTGCCGCCCAGTGCGGTGTCTCGAATCCGCTTGTGGCAGATGGGTTCTCGGTGCCGTAAACGAAGTCGGAGCGGCGGTCACCGGACGAGGGGTGTCCGCCCGGCGGTCAGCACCTGCCGGGTGGTGCCGCCGGCGGCCCCGCATGTCGGGGCCCGGCCGGCGGAAGGATGCCCGCGACGGGATGCCGCATCGGCTGTCGCACCGGCGCAGCCGGGGGTGATGTGCACATCGCATGCCTCCTTCCGTGTCGTGGCCTTCCGTGTCGTGGCCGTCGTCGATCGGTCGGGTCCAACACGCCCCGCGGCCGGGTTCTTCCCGCCCGTGCGCGAACAGTGACGGGTACCTCATGACCCCGGCCTCCCTACATAGGTTTCGGCTATGGGTCGATACCCCGTTCGGACTTTGTCTCGGGCGCCGGTCCGGTGATCGACTCGACGGGACGTTCCGCCCCGTGCCCGGCCGGAACCCCGAGGATCCCGAGGAGACACCACGTGAGCGCTGTACTGACCGAGTTCGGCGACGGCATCGCCGTCATGACCATCAACCGGCCCGAGGCGCGCAACGCCGTCGATCTCGAGGTCGCCAAGGCGCTCGCCGCCGCCGTCGACGAGTTCGAGGCGCGACCGGACCTGGTCGTCGGGATCATCACCGGCGCCGGCGGCACCTTCTGCGCCGGCATGGACCTCAAGGCGTTCACCCGGGGCGAGCGGCCCTCGCTGCCCGGACGGGGATTCGCCGGGCTCACGGAGCGGCCGCCGACCAAGCCGCTGATCGCCGCGGTCGAGGGCTGGGCACTCGCCGGCGGGTGCGAGCTCGCCCTCTCGGCGGACCTCGTCGTCGCCGCCCGGGGCGCCAAGTTCGGCCTGCCCGAGGTCAAGCGCGGGCTCGTCGCCGCGGCCGGCGGTCTGCTGCGCCTGCCCAAGGTGCTGCCCTACCAGCTCGCCATGGAGATCGTGCTCACCGGTGACCCCCTCACCGCCGAGGTGGCGCACGCGCACGGCCTGGTCAACACCCTCACCGAGCCGGGCGCGGCCCTCGACGGCGCGCGGGCGCTCGCCGCCCGCATCAGCGGCAACGGACCGCTCGCCGTCCGTGCCTCCAAGCAGATCATGGCGTCGGCCGTGCAGTACACCGACGCGGAGGCGTTCGCGTCGCAGCGTGCGCTCGTCGAGCCGGTGTTCGCCTCCGCGGACGCGCAGGAAGGGGCCCGCGCGTTCGCCGAGAAGCGCGCGCCGGTGTGGCGCGCGGAGTGACGGCTCCGGGAACCGCTACGACGCGAGGATCCGGGCCTTCTCGGCCTCGAACTCGGCCTCGGTCAGCACACCCTGCGTCTTCAGTTCGGCGAGTTCCTTCAGGGCGGTGATCCGGTCCATGCCGC
>NZ_PCZU01000203.1:0-20621 GCF_002887785.1 Rhodococcus sp. ENV425 | reverse complement strand
CGGGGGGAGCGGCGGCCGGCGCCGGGGCGGGCGGTGGTGGCGCGTACTGGGGCTGTTCCTCCGCCGCCCAGCGCCGGCCCTGGCGCCGGGAGACCCGGTTGGAAACAGCGGTGGCGGTTCCGGCCACCACGGCGGTGCGGGCGACCCCGCGAAGCAGTCCGGGCATGACGGTGTTCTCCTCGGGTGGGCGTTCGGCGTAGTCGGAATCGGATCCTGCTGCGGTGGTTCAGGTCTGGGCGTCGAGCGCCTCGAGTGATGCGAGGATGCTCTGAACCGGGATGCGGCCGGAGGCGACGAGTTGGCCTCCGTTGCGGCGCAGGGCGGCCGCGAAGGGTGCGGCCCAGGTGTTCTCGTAGACGACGATCGCCGCCGAGCATCCCGGTTCGAGAGCCGCACCGGCCTCGCCGAGGTCGGTGTCGTCGAGCAGGCCGGTGGCCGCCTCGGCGAAGAGGGTCACGTCGATGTCGCCCTCGAGTCCGACCTCGGAGATGTCGATCCCGCTCAGCGAGCCGTCGGTGTCCTTGCGGACGAAGGCGAGGTCGAGCACGCGGATGATCCCGCGCGCGACGAGGTCACGCAGCAGCGGCAGGGCCGAGCCGTCGGGCTGACGGTCTGCCGGGAACTCGACGACGAGATAGTCGATGGGACCTATTTCGTCGATGTCGGCATCGTTCACGGGTATACCTCTTTTCGCTGTGCCGGGAACGGGGCCGTCGGGCCGTGTCCACCCGCGTCGACTCGGTGGCTGGTGCACGCGACCGACCCCGGCAGCCACCATCCTGCTCCGCTCGGTCCCGGAATGCCCTCGCTTCGGTCGATGTGGTGACCAAAGGCCTCTCGCATCCCTGGAATGCCGGTCGTCGGGCGGTCGAGGTCCGGCGAAGATCATCAACTCTATGCGAGGCGGCCGGTGGCGCGCGCACAATACCGTACGTCGGGCCGAATCGAAGGGAAGGCGATTGGCATGTCCCAGGACACGAGTGTCAAACACGATGTGGCGGCCGGTACCTCCATGGGCGCCGCGATCATTCTCGTCACGATCGGCATCCTCCAGGTCTTCCAGGGGATCGCCGCCGTGGCGGAGGACGAGTTGTTCGTCGTCGGGATCGAGTACACCTACAAGTTCGACTTCACCACCTGGGGATGGATCCACATCGTGCTCGGTGCGGTGATCGCTCTGGTGGGTTTCGCGCTGTTCACCGGCGCGACCTGGTCGAGGGTGGCGGCCATCGTGCTTGCGTCGCTGTCGATTCTCGCCAACTTCATGTGGCTGCCGTACTACCCGTGGTGGTCGGTGCTCATCATTGCGCTCGATGTGGTCGTCATCTGGGCGGTGGCCACGTGGAACCCGCGCCGGGACTACTACTGACCGCGGCACCGCCGGGCCGGGGCGTCGCCGATGACCGACGGTGAGGCCGGGCCGAGCCTGCCGGGGGTGGGTGGCCGCCGGTTGCTGTGGCTGGCTGTGCTGCGGCCGGCGCTCACCACGATCGTGTTGTTGATCGCGTACTTCGTGCTGCCGTTCGAGGATTTCGACGATGTCTCGGCCGTGGCAGTGCTCGCCGGTGGGTTCCTGGTGGTGTGCGCCGTGTGCGCCTGGCAGATCCGGCAGGTGCTGCGGTCACCGTACCCTGCCGTGCAGGCGATCGAGGCGCTGCTGCTGACGGTCGCCGTCTACCTGGTCGGGTACGCGACCGCGTATCACGTCCTGTCGTACAACGTTCCGGAATCGTTCGACGTGCCGCTCTCACGGATCGATGCCCTGTATTTCTGCGTGACCGTTTTCGCGACAGTGGGTTTCGGAGACATCGTCGCCACCACCCAGGCCGCGCGGGCGGTCGTCACCGCACAGATGGTCGGCAACCTCGTCCTCCTGGCGCTCGGCCTCCGGTTCCTGACCGCCGCCGTGAAGTGGCGCCAACAGCAGAAGAAGACGTGAGAGGGAGAACCTGATGACCGAGACCTCGAGAAGCGAGCCAGTGGTCGAACACCCCACCAGGGAGGAGCGGGCGGAACGGGGGCGGGCGGCCCGCAGCCGGACCCCGCTGTCCGCGCTCGCCGAGTTCGATACGAGCCGTCGCCCCGATCCGCTCGACCTGCTGGAGCGGCAGGCGACGTCCCGGGTGCCGGAGCTGGTTCCGGTGCGCTACGGCCGCATGGCAGAAACGCCGTTCTCCTTCTACCGGGGTGCGGCTCTGGTGATGGCGGACGATCTGTCCCGCGGGCCCACCACGACCGTCCTCACCCAGCTGTGCGGGGACGCGCACATGAGCAATTTCGGAATCTTCGCCACCCCGGAACGCAAGCTGACCTTCGACATCAACGACTTCGACGAGACCTACCCCGGCCCGTTCGAGTGGGACGTCAAGCGACTGGTCACCAGCCTCGTGATCGCCGCGCGGGACAACGGTTTCACGGGCAAGCAGCAGGCGCGCATCGCCCGCGCCTGCGCAGCGGAGTATCGCGAGACGATTGCCCGGCAGGCGGAGCGGGGAAATCTGGCGGTGTGGTATTCGCACATCGAGCCCAGCACCGAACTCACGGAACTGCGCGACGAACTCGACTCCTCCATGAAGAAGCGCCTGCGCAAGACGCTCGAGAAGTCGCGCCACCGGGACAGCGTCCAAGCGCTCGCCAAGTTGACCGAGGTGGTCGACGGCCGGCGCCGGATCATCAGCGCCCCGCCGCTCATCGTCCCCATCGAGGAGGTCCTGCCCGACGCGGACGCCGACGAACTCTACGCGGATCTGCACCAGCGCCTGCGTGACTATCGGTCGACGCTCCAGTGGGACCGGCGGGTGCTCCTCGAACAGTTCGAGTTCGTGCAGGCGGCGCGCAAGGTGGTCGGTGTCGGCAGCGTCGGAACCCGGGCCTGGATCTTCCTGTTGCGCGGCACGGGTGACGACGACCCGCTCTTCCTGCAGGCCAAGGAGGCGCAACGGTCCGTGCTCTCGTACTACGTGGACGGGCCCACGTTTGCCAACGAGGGCGAACGTGTGGTCAACGGCCAACGTTTGATGCAGGCGGCCAGCGACATCTTCCTCGGCTGGCAGCAGGGCCCCGGACCGGACGGCGTCCGGCGAGATTTCTACCTGCGTCAGTTGCGGGACGGCAAGGGCTCGGCGGTCGTCGAGGCGATGACTCCCACCGGAATGACGCTGTACGGGCGGCTGTGCGGACGGGTACTGGCGTATGGGCACGCCCGATCCGGCGACCGCATCGCGATCGCCGAGTATCTCGGTTCCGGCACCGAATTCGACGACGCCATCACGGCATTCGCGATCGCCTACGCCGAACAGAACACACGCGACCACGCCGCACTCCTCGGTGCGATCTCCGAGGGGCGGATCACCGCCCGGCGAGGTATCTGATCCGAGGGAGCGCCGCCGGCCCGGTCCCGACGTTGCCTTCCGGACGCCGGTCGGACCACCTCACCGAACGGGAGGTCATGCCTCTTCCAACGCCTCGCCGATTCCCTGGAGGAGGCGGTGGTGATGTGCCTCGGCCAGAAGGTGACCCGCGGTGAGAGCAACTGCAACCGGCCATTCGAGGAGCTCGAGGGCAACCAAGGTGCCGATACCCGCGAGGTAGGCGAGCTGCTCGGGTGGCGGAATGCTGATGCGGCCCATGATCGGCAGGTCCAGGACGAGGTGTTCGGCTTCGCGCAGCCGTTCGAGGGCGGGCCGAGGTGCTGTCGCAGCTGACGTCGTGGCAGTCATGAGAGCCTCATTCGCTGTAGGGTCCGAACCTGCGGATTCCGCCGCCATGTCACTGCCGGATCGGTGGGGGTCGGAGTGGCGCGATCGGCCCTCTGCGGTCCGGGCGGCTCCACGACGGTGCGCACGCCGTCGGGGAGCCGGTTGGTGTTTCGTCGGCACGGTCAGCGCCGGTCTCTGCGGTCCTCTCGTCGATCTTCCCGGCGGTCGGAACGACGGCGGACACCGTGAGCGACCACCGCCGCCGTCGCGACGGTCGTGGCCGTGCGAGCCACGGGTGCGGGTCCGATCACCGCGGCGCGACGCATACGCCTGGCTGCGAGGGGCATGTCAGTCTCCTTCTTGTTCGTCGGCCTCGATTGCGGCCAGCAGGGCCTGTACGGGGATGCGGCCGCTGGCCACCAGCTGTCCGCCGGCGCGGCGTACCGCCGATGCGAACGGCGCGGCCCACAGGTTCTCCCACACCAGCAGGGCCGCGGTGCTGCCGGGCTCGACGGCCGCGGCGACCGCTTCGACGTCCTCCTCGCTGAGCAACATCGCCAGCTCGGCTTCGTAGGAGCGGAGCGCGCCGATCTCGCTCTCGTCCAGGTCGGCGAGCTCGAACGCTTCGAGCGATCCGTCGGCGTCCTTCTTCAGCAACAGCAGATCCAGTACGCGTACTGTTCCGCGTTCGACGAGGTCGTCGAGCGCGGGTGCGATCTCGCCCCTGAACCTGCTGCCCGGGAACTCCACCACGATCCAGTCCACCGGACCGAGTTCGTCGATGTCGTCGCCGAGTTGTTGTTGGACTTGTTCGGTCATCTCGTCATCTCCTCTGCCGAGCTGCCGTCCGTGGAATACCAAGGGCGACAGATCGTTCGTGGGTTCCACGTCCGACGGGCGGTTCTTCTACGAGCCGCCTCGTCCCGGATGGCCGGCTTGTCGGAGAGTCCGATGACGACCTGGCAAGTCGGTCTGCCGGTGTTTTCCGACAGAGTCGACGCTAGACCTGATGGCCGCGCCCGGAAAGGGGATCCGGTGAAGGCCGCTCGATCCGATGACCTACCGTGCCGGAAATGGACCCGAGCAAGGCAGATCGGATGTTCCGGACACAGATCCGGTGCCGCGCCGTCTACGCCTCGTGTGCCGGCTGCTGTTCGGGCCGGGGGTGACGGCGGAACCATGCGGCGTACCGGTCGGCGAGGGGGGCGGCGGTGACCCCGTGGGCGAGGACCGACAGGCCCACGGTGACGACGGCGGTGAGCAGCAGCAGGTCCTCGTGGGGCAAGGCACCGGGTTCTTCGAGAATCAGGATGACGAAGACGATGGTGGCCAGTCCGCGGGGGCCGAACCAGCCGAGGAAGGCAAGGGTCGGGGTGCGGGCGTGGGTGCCGAGCAGCGACAGCGCGACGGGGACCATGCGGACGACGGTCAGGCTCAGCACGGCGTAGGCGAGCACCGGCCACGACAGGTGTCCGAGGGCCGGGCTGAGTAACACCGCCCCGAAGACGATGAACGTGACGGCACTGAACACATCCCCGGCCTCGTCGATCAGGTGGGAGACCTCCCCCTCGGCGCGGCGCCGGATCGCCCCGAAGGTCAGCCCGCCGACGAACGCGGCGATGAATCCCGAGCCGCCGAGGGGCACGGCGACGGTGTAGGCCAGCGTGGCGGCGGCCACCGGCACGATCTGAACCCACAACGGGTCGATCGTGCGGTGCCGCCCGGCGAGGATCAGCACCGCCGCCGCGACCGCTCCGGCACCGACCCCGGCGACGATGCCGTAGCCGATCTGCTCGGTGACCAGCCGTACGGCTGCACCGCCGCCGATTGCCCCGGACTCGGCGCGTGCGATCGCCAGCACGATGAGGAACAGCGGTACGCAGATGCCGTCGTTGAGGCCGCTTTCGACGTTGAGTCCCTGGCGCACCCGCGACGGCAGGATCGGCAGGGTGACCACCGCCTGCCCGAGAGCGGCGTCGGTGGGCGCGAGGAGCACGGCGAGCAGCAGCGCCTCGGGCCAGGAGAGGTCGCCCAGCACGAGCACCGCGGCGCCGAACCCGGCCGCGATGGTCAGCGGTAGTCCTACACCGAGAAGTCGTGCAGGAAGTGAGATTTCGGCTCGTAGAGCGGTCGGGTCCACGCGGGCGGCGTCGGAGAACAGCACGAGGGCGAGGGTGACCTCGGCGAGAAGTTTCACCGTTTCGCTGGTGGCCTCGACGTCGATCAGCCCGGCAGCCTGTGCGCCCAGCACGAGGCCGCCGACAGTGAAGACCATCGGGGCCGTGATGGAAGTGCCCGCAACCCGTCCGGAGATCGCCGCGAATACGAGCAGGATTCCGGCGATCGCCGGAAGCGCCCAGGTCACGATGCCCCCTCCGCGGGCGGAGGGCGGTGGCGGGGTGCGTCGGCCGGCCATCGGCGTCCGCGCGGCAGAACGAGAGCTGCCACACCCAACCACAGCGGAATTCCCATGAACACCAAGATGATCCACGTCATGAGTCGGGTCCTTCTCGCCTCGCCGCACCGGATTTCCGGGACCGGCTCGACCGGAGGGGCGGCGTCGTCACATTCTGCCGAATCCGAGACATCGTGCGAAGAACTTCGGCGGATCGGGCCGTTTGCATGGTCGGCGATTCGGACGGTCGGTACGCTCGAGATGCCGGAGACCGACAGGTCTGCTCGAGATCGGGAGCGTCGCCATGGCAAGGACCCACCACGGAAAGATCGCCGTCGACATCCGCGACTCCGTGCCGGACTGGGCGCCGTATCTGCCTGCGCAGGCGCCCGAGGGCGCCCCGAACGTCCTGATCATCGCGTGGGACGACGTCGGGTACGGCAGCATGGACATCTTCGGGGGCCCGATCGAGGCACCCACCATGCGCCGCATCGCCGACCGGGGTGTGAAGTACTCGAACTTCCACACCACCGCGCTGTGCTCCCCGACGCGGGCGTCGCTGCTGACCGGGCGAAACGCGACGACCAACGGCATGGCGACCATCGCCGAGTTCAGCTCCGGGTTCCCGGGCATCTCCACCCACATTCCCTTCGAGAACGGGTTCGTCTCCGAGGTGCTGGCCGAGCAAGGGTGGAACACCTACTGCGTCGGCAAGTGGCACCTGACCCCGGGCGACGAGACGAACATGTCGGCGGTCAAGGCCCGGTGGCCGTTGGGCCGCGGGTTCGAGCGGTTCTACGGCTTCCTCGGCGGCGAGTCGAGCAGCTGGTACCCCGACCTGGTGTACGACAACCATCCGGTCGACGCCCCCGGCACCCCGGAGGACGGCTATCACCTGTCGAAAGACCTGGCGGACAAGGCAATCGAATTCATCCGCGACGCCAAGGTCGTCGACCCGGACAAACCGTTCTTCATGTACCTGGCCCCGCAGGCCGGGCACGCCCCGCATCACGTGTTCACCGAATGGGCCGACCGGTACAAGGGCAGGTTCGACCAGGGCTACGAGGCCATCCGTGCCGAGATACTGCAGCGGCAGAAGGACCTCGGGTTGCTGCCCGAGGGCACCGAGCTTTCCCCGATCAATCCGCACGGGGAACCGGCCACCACCGGACCCGACGGACAGCCGTGGCCGCTGCTCGACACCGTCCGGCCCTGGGACTCGCTCACCGCCGACGAGCAACGCCTGTTCGTACGGATGGCCGAGGTCTTCGCCGGCTACATCTCCTACACGGACGATCAGCTCGGCCGGGTGATCGACCTGCTCGAAACGACCGGCGAGCTCGACAACACCCTCATCGTCGTGGTCTCCGACAACGGTGCCAGTGGTGAAGGAGGGCCGAACGGATCGTTCAACGAATGGCGTTTCTTCAACGGGGTTCCCGACACCACCGAGGGCACCCTGCCGCACCTCGACGAGCTCGGCACACCGCTGTCGTACAACCACTACAACACCGGCTGGGCGTGGGCCTTCGACACACCGTTTCCGTACTGGAAGCGCTGGGCCGGCTACGAGGGTGGCGTCGCCGACATGTGCGTGCTCTCGTGGCCGGCGCGGATCGACGCCTCGGCCGAGCCCCGCCCGCAGTACGTCCACGCCGTCGATGTCGTCCCGACGATCTACGAGTTGCTCGGCATCACCCCGCCCGAGGTCCTGAAGGGGTACACCCAGAGTCCGCTCGAGGGAGAGAGCTTCGCGTCCTCGCTGACCGATCCCGCAGCGCCGGGCAAGGCCGTGCAGTTCTACGCGATGCTGGGGCAGCGCTCGCTGTATCACGAAGGGTGGCTCGTCTGTTCCGTGCATCCGCCGCTGTCCGGGTGGGGCCACTTCGACAAGGATGTGTGGGAGCTGTACCACCTCGCGGAGGACCGGGCGCAACTGCACAACCTCGCCGACGCCGAACCCGAGCGGCTGGAAACCCTGAAGAGTCTGTGGTTCTACTACGCCGGCCGCTACCACGGGCTACCGCTGGACGACCGCAGCGCCCTCGAACAGGTGCTCGCCGAACGCCCCCGCCCGGGAAAAGCGCGAGACCGCTACGTCTACTACCCGGACTGCGCGGACGTCCCCGAGGCGGCCGGTGTCGCCATCACCGGACGGTCCTACACGATCGTCGCCGGAGTCCACGTGGACTCGGCCGATGCCGAGGGCGTCCTCTACGCCCACGGCGGCCTGGCCGGCGGCCACAGCCTCTACGTCAAGGACTGCCGTCTGCGCTATGCCTTCAACTGGGTCGGCACACACCTGCAGACCGTGGTCGCCGACCGGGACATCACTCCCGGTGCCCACGTGTGCACCGCCGAATTCGCCGTCGCCGGGAAGAACACCGATCCGGCGATGCCGGGCTTCGCCGGCACCCTGACCCTCTACGTCGACGATCAGCAGGTGGCCACCGGTGAGATCGTCACCCAGCCGGGGGTGTTCTGCCTCGTCGGTGACGGTATCTGCGTCGGGCGGGACAGTGCCTCTCCGGTCACGCCGGACTACGTGTCCCCGTTCCGGTTCACCGGGGGCACGATCGACAAGGTCGTCGTCGACGTTTCCGGCGAACGCTATGTCGACCACGAGGCGCAGGTGCGGGCCTGGTTCTCGATCGATTGACCGGCGCTGCTCAGCGGCCGCGCACGATGCAGCGGAATCCGATGTGGCAGGTGGAGGGTTCCGCGCTTTCCCCCTGCCTGGCTGCGGGCCGGTAGCGCAAGCAGTAATTGGGGGCGCAGAGGTGCGATCCGCCCTTGATGACCCGCCGGGGATGGGCCTCGGCACCGGTCTCCGGCGCGAGCGTGCGTGGGTTGGCGGGAATGCAGCACGCCGTGGCGGGGGCGGTGTCACGTCCGTCCGCCCCGTGACGAGCGGTGAAGTAGTCCGTCGTCCATTCCCACACGTTGCCTGCCACGTCGACCAGGCCGTAACCGTTGGGCCGGAAGCTGCCCACCGGAGACGTGCCGACGTACCCGTCTTCGGCGAGGTTCTGCCACGGGAACTCGCCCTGCCAGGTGTTGGCCAGGTACCGCCCCTTCGGGGTGTACTCGTCGCCCCACACGAACCGGGCCCGATCCAGGCCGCCGCGAGCCGCGAACTCCCACTCGGACTCGGTCGGCAGCTCCTTGCCCGCCCACCGAGCGTAGGCGAGCGCGTCGTAGTGGGACACGTGCGTCACCGGATGGTGTTCGCGGCCGCCGGCCGAACTTCCGGGGCCCTCGGGATGCCGCCAATCCGCACCCGGCACCCACGACCACCACCGGCGGTAGTCGTCGAGGGGTACGCGCCGAGCCGGCGGGGTGAACACCAGCGACCCGGGTACCAGCAGCGCCGGGTCGGCATCGGGATAATCGGCGGGTTCGGGCGCGACCTCGGCGGTGGTGACGTGACCGGTGTCCTTCACGAAACGCCGGAACTCGGCGACCGTGACCGGATGAATGTCCATCCAGAATCCGTCCACACTCACCTGGTGGACCGGACGCTCCTCGGGGTAGAACTCCTCCGACCCCATCCAGAAGGTTCCGCCCGGAATCCAGGTCATCTTCTTCGGTGCTCGACCCGCCGACGCCGCTGGCTGCATGCGTCGAGTATCTCGGAACCGGCTCGCTGCGAGCGGGTCCTCGGGATGCCGCGCAGGTCCTGGCCTGTCAGACCTGCATTCCGGTCTGTCCCGCGGATGCCTGTCCCAGAGCCGTGGCCTTGAGTTGCTCGAACTCCGCTTGGGTGATCACTCCCGAGTCGTACAGCGCCTTCGCATCGGCGATCTGCTCGGCCGGGGACTTGCCGGCCACCTGCCGGATGTACTCGTCGGTGGCCTGCTTGGTCTCCTGCTGGGCACGCATCGACCGCTCCGCCATGCCGCGGCCCCGGGCGATCAGATACACGAACGCGGTCAGGTACGGGAGGACGACCAGCCCGATCACCCAGAGGGCTTTGGCGAAGCCGGAAACGGTGTGATCGCGGAACAGGTCGACCAAGATCTGGAACAGCACGATCAGGTACGCCACGAACGCGAACACGATGATCGTGTACCACACGTAATCCCAGAACGAATCCATGATGTGCACCTCCTGTGAGCGGCTCCGGCGATGGACCGAACCTCCGCGATATCGGGCGACTCACATCGAGAATGACACCCCAACCGGCGTCTCCGCAGGGGATAAAGACCTTGAAACCCACCCCGACCCTGAAACCCACCGTCCCCCCACGTGTCCTCGACACGAAGACGCCCGTACGCGGGCCGGGCCCGCATCCGACACGAACGCGGCGCGACCTGTGTCCGTTTCGAGACGTGCTCGCGGTCGAAGCGGTGATTCAATGGTGAGATGTGCAGATGGATGGCATATTCCGGCGACCCGATCCTTGCCGAGGATCTGCTGTTCCGCCCGCAGCACTCGCTGATCGATCAGAGCCTGCATTCGCGCCTCGGAGCCACCACCACCAACGGTGACGGTTTCGGCATCGGATGGTACGGGAGAGGGCCGGAGCCGGCGGTGTTCAAGAGCATCGATCCGGCCTGGAACGACCGGAACCTGCGCGAGCTCGCCGCTCAGGTGGAGACACCGCTGCTGTTCGCACACGTGCGGGCCTCGACCGGGACGCACGTCCAGCGCAGCAACTGCCATCCCTTCCGGCACGGGCGCTGGTTGTGGATGCACAACGGGGTCCTCAACGGGTTCCGGGAGATCAAACGCGAGCTCGTGCTGGCGGTGGATCCGGCGCTCTACCCCGACATCGAGGGCTCGACCGACTCCGAGATGCTGTTCTATCTCGCGCTGACGTTCGGTCTCACCGAGGACCCGTTCACTGCCGTCGCCCGGGCTGTCGGATACGTGGAGAAGATCGCGCACGCCCATGCGATCGAGCATCCCGTGCAGATGACCG
Source organism: Rhodococcus sp. ENV425 (assembly GCF_002887785.1). Classification (NCBI taxonomy): domain Bacteria; kingdom Bacillati; phylum Actinomycetota; class Actinomycetes; order Mycobacteriales; family Nocardiaceae; genus Rhodococcus; species Rhodococcus sp. ENV425. The sequence continues at coordinate 9,604 of NZ_PCZU01000203.1, read as the reverse complement.
TGGCGACCACGGACGGAGAGTCGATGTGGGTGTTCCGTTATTCCAGCGAAGGCAAGAGCCGATCGCTGTTCTTCTCCACCAAGCTCGCCAGGCTCCTCGAGCTGCATCCCGAGGTGGAGGTGCTGCACCAGCTCGGTGCCGAGACCCGCTTCATCGTCTCCGAACCGCTGCGCGATCTGCCGGACGCATGGAACGAAGTACCCGAGTCCTCCGCGGGCGTGGTCCGGCCCGGCGAGGACGAGATCCGGCCGTTCCGGCCGCTCGCACCGGTGTAGGCCCGGCGGAGCAGAGCCTCTGCGTCGGGGTAGGCGGGCCCGGGTGCAGACCGTGCCGGGAGACAGGGGACTCCAACAGGTCCCCGTCCCTGATCAACCGAATCGAGCGATGACCTTGTGCCCTACGCCACAGGCCCTCGCCGGCGGAACACTGTAGTCAAGTAACTGCAGGAGTTTCGAGATGAACGCAGAGCAGCCCCTGGCCCTCCGGTTATGGCGCCGCGCTCCGTGGAGCGGCAACCCGCTGATGCGACGATCCGAGCGAGTCGAATCCGCACTCGTTCTGGTCGTCGCGATGTTCGTGCTCGTCATGGTGCCCCTCGCCGCCGCGTACGGGACGGCGACCTACGCGCGGGTCGGCCAGCTTGCGCTGGAGGAACGCCTGGAACGCCACCAGGTGACGGCGATCCTCCTCGAGGAGCCGGGACCGACGGGCACCGGTTCGATGACGGACACTGCGACCCGGGGTCCGGGGGACCCGGACCGAGCGACCGCGCGGTGGACGACCGGGACCGACGAAACGCGCACGGGGAAGGTGGAGACGCCCTTCGGCGCGAAGCCGGGCGAGACGATCGACATCTGGATCGATTCGACCGGTGATCCCGTCGCCGCGCCCAGGACCGGCTCGGACGGCGTCGTGGCCGGTGTCAGTGCCGCACTCACGGTGTGGGGGGTGGGCTCCGGCATCGCCCTGCTGCTCCTCTACGGAGTTCATCGTGTCGGCGTGCGGCGGAGGCTGTCGGCATTGGATCGCGAATGGAACGAAACCGGACGGAGCCCGGGATGGACGTTGGGTTGACCGCCCCCGGGTCTGCGGGCCGGGGGTCTGCAGGCCGGTCAGCAGCGCACACGGCGATGCTCGGCAGCGCGGAGAGGATTCCTCGATCCGGTCGCAGCACAAGAAGATACGCGGGGAGGCCGAGATGAGCGACTGGGTCTGCCGGTTGGTGGTGTCGACGGAATCCGGCGACAGTCCGGCTCAGCTGCATATGGTGCTCCGCGACGATCTCACGGACGCGGAGGTGCTCGCCCGTGTCCTCGGCCTGGTTCACGAGTTCTATGGTCCCGGCGTGCAGGTCGACGACCTGAAGCCCGAGTCCTGGGCGCAGACCCGAACTGCGTCCCCGGTCCGTTCACCCGGCGGATGAGGGAAAAGGAGGCATACAGCAAGACATTTCACACAGTCACATCGAACTGCATCTCGGACTCGTGCCGCCGGAGGGCACGCTTCGTCCGTGCTGCCGTGCCTCTGTCACCGAGTGGAAAGAGAAGACGATGGACAGCGACATTTCGCGCAGCGGCACGGGCACCGCTCCGCTCGACACCGCCGAGCGGGCCGAACTGGAGCGGTTGCGGGCCGAGGTGGCCGCACTGCGGGCGCGGACAGAGGCCGCGCCCGAGGCCCCGCCGCCACCCCCGCCCGTATCGCGTCCGCCGCGGCACGCGCTGCGCTGGACTGCGGTGGCGATTCTGACGGTGCTGGTCGCACTGCTGGCGATCGCGTCGGTGACGGCGCGGTTCGTGCGCAGCGAGATCCTCGACACGGACCGGTACGTCACCACGGTGGCCCCGCTCGGTTCCGATCCCGCGGTGCAGACCGAGATCGCGGGCACGGTCACCGACGAGATCTTCGCGCGGGTCGATGTCGAAGGCCTCACGTCCGACGCGCTGACCGCCCTGACCGATGCCGTTCCGGCGACCGCGGACGCGCCGCGCGTGGACCGGGCGGTGGAGGGGCTCGCGCCGGTGATCGCCGGGCAGGCACGCAACTTCGTGTACGAGACGGTGCTGTCGCTGGTGCAGACCGACCAGTTCGAGGATCTGTGGATCCAGGCCAACCGTGCAGCGCACACCGGGCTGGTGGCAGTCGTCACCGGTGAGGGCGGCCCGTCCTCGGTAACGGTGGACGAGAGCGGCACGGTCAGCATCTCCCTCGGCACGATCATCGACAACGTCAAGGCCCGCCTGCTGGACCGGGGATTCTCCTTCGCCGAGAAGATCCCGGACATCGACAAGCAGTTCGTGCTGTTCCAGTCGCCGGAGCTGATCAGGGCGCAACGGGCGGTCAGCGCTCTGGACACGGCGTCGGATGTGCTGCCGTGGCTGACGATCGCCGCCGCGGTGGCCGCGGTGGCCGTGGCTCCGCCCGGGCGTCGCCGTCGTGCCCTGGCGTTCGTCGGGACGGCACTGCTCGTGGGGATGCTGATCCTCGCGATCGCGCTGATCGTCGCCCGATCCCTCTATCTCGGCGACATTCCCCCGGACGTGCTGTCCCCGGACGCCGCCTCGGCGATCGCCGACACGATGCTGGTGCCGCTGCGGACCGCACTGCGGGCGGTGGCGATCCTCGGCCTGGTGATCGCGGTCGGGGCGTACCTGACCGGGGGATCAGCCTCCGCGACCGCCGTCCGTCGCGGATTCGGGCGAGGCATGGACGCGGTGCAGCGGTCCCGTAAGCCGCGGCCACCGAACCAGGTGGAAGCCGGGGCCTACCGGGCCCGGACGGCGTTGCGGCTGGCGATCATCGGCATCGCCGCCGTGATGCTGATGTTCTGGCGGTACCCGACCGGTCTCGTGGTCGTGTGGATCGTTCTCGGTGCCCTGCTGGCGTTGCTCGCGCTCGAGGTGCTGATCCGGCCGGCACGAACCTGGGAGCAACCGACGGAGATCGTGCCCGACGCGGACTCGAAGACCGGGACGTGAGCCCGGTGGACGCCGTTCCCGGCGACGAGGTGCCGGTCTCCCGCCGATGGTGGGCGCGTGCGGCGTTCGCCGCCGTCCTCGGCGCTGCCGCCGTTCCGGTGATCGTCGCGGGCCTGCGCGGCGCCCTCGCACTCCTGGCGGTGAGCGTGACGGTGGCAGCGGTGACGGTCGCGGCTCTCTACTGGTTCCTCGCGAGCCGGGGGCTGCTGCGCGCGCTGTCACTGGGTCTCGCAGTGGTCGCCCCCCTCGCGCTGCCCGTGCTGTTCGTGCGGGAGCGCGTGCTCTGGGTCGCGTTGGTGTCGGTCGCGCTGGTGCTGCTCGCCTTGGCGTGCGCGCGGGCGGCCCTGCGCCGTGACACAGAGCAGGGGATGCCCGAGTACCCCGCCGCGCCGGTCCACCGCCCGTTCCTGGTGATGAACCCCCGTTCGGGGGGTGGCAAGGTCGTGAAGTTCGATCTGCAACGCAAGGCCGAGGAACTCGGTGCCGAGGTAGCCCTGCTCGCGGGACCGGGGCCCGTCGACGTCGAGGCCCTGGCCCGGCAGGCGGTGGAGCGGGGCGCCGACCTGCTCGGTGTCGCCGGGGGCGACGGGACACAGGCCCTGGTGGCGGCGATCGCGGCCGAGCACGGTCTGCCGTTCCTGGTGATCAGCGCCGGCACACGGAACCACTTCGCGCTGGATCTGGGACTGGACCGGGAGGACCCGGCCGCAGGCCTGGACGCTCTGCGGGACGGGGTGGAACTGCGCATCGATCTCGGCAGGATCGGGGGACGGGTGTTCGTCAACAACGCCTCGTTCGGCGTCTACGCCGACGTGGTGCAGAGCCCGGAATACCGGGACGACAAGGCCGGGACGGCCCTGCGGATGATGCCCGACCTGCTCGCTCGCGACAGCGCCACCCGGCTGAGGGCCCGCATCGACGGCGACACGACGGTGGAAGGCGCGCAGGCCGTCCTGGTGAGCAACGACCCGTACGCGACCGACGACCTCGCGGGGCTGGGACGACGGCCCCGGCTGGATCGCGGGGTGCTCGGGGTGGTGACGATCTCGGTAGCCGGCGCAGGGCAGGCGGTCGACCTGCTGCGCCGCACGCACAGCCGGGGGCTGGTTCAGCGCGTGGCCACCGAGGTGATCGTCGACGCGGAGGCACCGGAGATTCCGGTCGGGGTGGACGGGGAAGCGCTGATGCTGCCCACGCCGGTGCGCTGCACCGTCGAGCCGCAGGCGCTGCGGGTGCGGGTGCCCCGGCGCCGTCCGGGAACCTTGGTCTCGGCGCCGACCTGGGACTGGGCGCGGCTCCGGGACCTGGCCTTCCGGCCTCAGCGCTCGTCGTCGGTCTCGTCGGGCCTGCGCTGACCCTCGCCGGGCCGTGCGCCCACCGGCCGGCGCGGTAGGGATCCGGTGCCGAACAGTGCGGCGACGGTGATCAGTGCCGTGACGGCGAAGGCCACCTGCAGGGCCTCGAGCCGCGCGTCCGAGTTGACCTCGAGGATCGCATCCGCGGTGGCCTCGTCCACCCCGGCCTCGTCCAGGGCACCCTCCAACTGGGTGTCGGACAGGAACGGCACCCCGGCAGCCATGTCCGTGGTGGCCTGCTGTTGCACCGATTCCGGCACGGCCGGGTTGTTCTCGATGCCGGCGATGACGGAGGTGGTCAGGGTGGCGATCAGGATGGAGCCGATCAGGGCGGTCCCCAGTGACACGCCGAGATTGGTCGCCGTGTTCTGCAGACCGCCGACCTCGGCGCTCTGCGAGTCCGGCACCGCGGACACCGTGACCGCACCGAGCTGGGAGGCCAGCGCACCCAGTCCGAGACCCATCAGCAGCATCGGGATCGACACGACCGCCGCATTTGCGCCGGGATCCATCCCACCCACGAGGATGAGGATGCCGACGACCATGATCCCGAGGCCGATCCGGACGATGCGCCGGGGATTCGCCTGGGGTCGCAGCTTGGGGATGCCGACGGCCGCCAGGACCAGAGCGATCGACAGCGGAAGGATCCGCACACCCGTCTCGAGCGCACTGAGTTCGAGGACCACAGACAGGAACAGGGGGACGGAGAAGAACACCCCGGCCTGAATGAGGAATTGGGCGAAGAACATGCTCAGACCGCCGGTGAGCTGGCTGTTCCTCAGCAGCGCGGGGTCGACCAGCGGTTCGCCGCCCGTCTTCGCCAGGTACGTCTCCCGCCGCAGGAACAGGTAGAGCACGAAGAGTCCACCCAGCAGCAACCAGATGACGGGGGACAGTCCCAGGATCGCCGGTCCGCCGGGTTTGGTCTGGATCCAGCCCCATTCGCTCGAGCGCAGCACGCCGTAGACGAACATTCCCAGGCCGGCGACCGACAGGAGCGAGCCGACGAGGTCGAGCCGGATCCGCTGCGGTGGAATGTCTTCCACGCGACGCAGCGCGAGCAGGATCAGGACGACGATGACAACCTCGCCGAAGAAGACGTAGCGCCAGGACGCGAACGTGGTCACCGCCCCACCGAGCAACGGCCCCACCGCGCCGCCCGCGGCCCCCGCCGCGGCCACCAATCCGTAGGCGGCGGGGCGGCGTTCGGCGGGGAAGTTCGCCGCGACCAGGGAAACGATCGCGGGCATGATCAGGGCGGCGCCGATGCCCTCGAGCAGGGACCAGCCGATGAGGAGGACGGTGAGATTCGGCGCGATCCCGGTGACGAACGACCCGGCGCCGTAGATGATCAGGCCGAGCCCGAACGCGCGGCGCCGCCCGAGGATGGTGCCGATCTTGCCGCCGGTGATCATCAAGCTGGCCATCACCAGGGTGTAGAGGGTGATGGCGGTCTGGATGCCGGTGATGGTGGTGCCCACGTCCGCGGCCACGGTCGCCATCGACACGTTCATCACGGAGCTGTCGAGCGTCATCAGGAACTGCCCCGCAGCCAGTACTGCGAGCACCAGTGCGGAACCCGAGGCCACCGCCGGACCCTTCGGCGAACTGTCAAGACTCATGCATCGACCTCTCGCGTCAGACGGGCTCGAGCGGCCGGAAGGGCCGGATGTCGTTGCCCGCGGGGCCGACCACGGCGGCGGAGGACTCGGGCATCTCGTTCCATGCGCCCGGCAGATCGCGGAGCGGTTCGGACACGACGAACCGGGCGTCGATGCCCAGACGATGGAACATCTCCACCTCGGGGTGCAGCTCGCGGAGCTTGGCGACCTCGGTGGAGTAGAACAGCGACCGGGTCCGGCCCTCGCTGGAGTAGCGGAACACCCAGATGGTGTCGCCGGCCGTGGTGGCCACGGTCATCTGCACGGGATCGTCGATCCCGCGGTGGCGGGCGACCTTCTCGACCATCCCGATCGCACGGCCGACCGCGGTGAACGGATCGTCCCGGAGACCGAACGTGAGAGCGAGGAAGAACAGCACCTCGGAGTCCGTGGTACCCGCGATGTCCGGGTACAGCGACGGATCCACGGCCATCATCAGTTCCCGCTTGATGTCCCGGAAGCCGAGGATCTCGCCGTTGTGCATCCACAGCCATTCCTCGTGCCGGAACGGGTGGCAATTGCTGCGCTGCACCTGCGTGCCGGTCGAGGACCGCACGTGCGCGAACAGCAGCGGGGTGCGGATCTGCCCGGCGATCTCCCGCAGGTTGTGGTTGTTCCACGCCGGATCGATGCTCTTGAACATCGCCGGTTCGGAACCTATTCCGTACCAGCCGATTCCGAAGCCGTCACCGTTGGTGGTGGTGGCTCCGAGATGGGAGTGCAGGCTCTGGTCGATGAGTGAATGCTCGGGCTTGAACAGCAGATCCTCCACGAGGATCGGCTCGCCCGAGTAGGCCATCCATCTGCACACCCGACCATTGAAGCACCCGGGTGTCGCCCCCCGGGCCGGAAAGAAGGCAGTGGGCTCACCTGCGGTCACTGCATGCCGGTCCGCCGGAGATCGAGAACCGCGCCCGTGGTGGCATCGTCGTCGACCGCAATGCCGCGGCTGCCACCGGGGACGATCACCGCTCCACCGTCGAGTCCCGTCCTGGCCCTACCCTCCTCGCGCCGGCGCGGTGGGGGTCGTCGCGACGGATGCCGACGTGCCGTTGCCGACGAGGCCGGAGGTGGGCGCCACCGGTGTGCGCTGGGCGGCCGCTGCCGCTGCCGCGGTGGCTTCGTGTTCGAGGAAGGTCTTCAGTTCGCCGATGGCACTCATCATGGGGGCCGGGAACACCACGGTGGTGTTCTTTTCGACCCCCAGCTCCACCAGGGTCTGCAGGTTGCGCAGTTGCAGGGCCAGGGGGTGGGCCATCATCGTGTCGGAGGCGTCTCCGAGCGCGGCGGCCGCCATCGACTCACCTTCCGCCGCGATGATCTTGGCGCGCTTCTCCCGTTCGGCCTCGGCCTGGCGGGCCATGGCGCGTTTCATGCTGTCGGGAAGCTGGATGTCCTTCAACTCCACCAGGGTCACCTCCACGCCCCATTCGAGGGTGGACACGTCGAGGAATTCTCGAATGTGGACGTTGATGACGTCGGTCTCCGACAACGCCTCGTCGAGGGTGTGGCGGCCGACCACCCTGCGCAGCGTGGTCTGGGCGATCTGGTCGATCGCAGCGGCGACGTTCTCGATCGCGACGACCGACTTCACGGCGTCGATGACACGGAAATAGGCGACTGCGGAGATGTCCACGCTGACGTTGTCGCGCGTGATGATCCCCTGGGACTGGATCGGCATCGTGACGATCCGCAACGACACCTTCGTGAGGCGGTCGACGATCGGGATGATCAGATGCAGGCCGGGTTCCTTCACCCCGAGCAGCCGGCCGAACCGGAAGAGCACGCCCTTCTCGTACTGGGTGACGACGTGCACCGACTGCGACAACACGAACATCACCACGACGAGGAGCACCGCGGCGAGGATGATCCAGGTGGTCACGACGTTCCTCCCATCCCGCAGCAGGTCGCGGTTGCCTTCACCGTGCGCTCGTGGACCGCGGCCGGGAAGGGTCGAAAGTCACCGCCGGGGCGGATCGGCGAGTTCGAGACCTTCCGAGCCGCGTCCGTACGAGACCGTGCGCAACACCGGAGGAAAAATACCCCCTCGGGTATATTGGTCGGGACGTGCTGTGAGAGGAGCGAGGAGATGACATCGGCGGATTTCGTCGACGGGATCGAAGTGCTGTGGCGACCCGGGTGCCCGTTCTGTTCGCGGCTGCGCCGGGCCCTGCGCCGACGCGGCATCGACACCCGCGAGATCGACATCTGGCAGGACCGCGCGGCCGCGGCGCGGGTCCGTGCGGTCACCGGCGGCGACGAGACCGTGCCGACCGTCTTCGTGGGACGGGTCGCCCTGGTCAATCCCGGGGTGCGCGAGATCGAGGCCGCGATCGAGCGGGAACTCCCCGAGCGAGCCGGCGAACTGCTCCCGGCGCCGGTGTCTCGTCCCCGGAAGCTGTTGTCCCGCATCGGCTTCCCGCTCCGCGGCTGACGCGCCCGACCACCCGTACCGACGACCGAAGGAGTCGCAGTGCCGGAAAACCAACTCGACGAAGAACTCTGGGACGAGCGCTACCGTTCCCGTCCCGCGCTCTGGAGCGGTGAGCCGAACCGTCACCTCGTGGGGGAGGCGGCCGAACTCGAGCCCGGCCTCGCCCTCGACGTCGGCTGCGGCGAGGGCGCGGACGCCATCTGGCTGGCGCGGCGCGGCTGGCGGGTCGACGGCGTGGACGTGTCCGGCGTCGCCCTGCGACGCGCTGCCGAGCACGCGGATCGGGCCGGCGCCGAGATCGCCGGGCGCATCACGTGGCTGCACGAGAACCTCACCGCGTGGGACCCCGGCCGGGGGCGGTACGACCTGGTCTCCGCGCAGTACATGCACCTGCCGCCACCGGAACGCGACGTCCTCTTTCGAGGGCTCGCGGAGGCGGTCGCTCCCGGCGGCACCCTCCTGATCGTCGGGCATCACCCCACCGACCTGCAGACCACCGTGCCGCGCCCGCCGCGGCCCGAGCTGTTCTTCACGGGAGCGGACGTCGTGGCGCTGCTCGATCCCGACGGCTGGGACGTCGTCACCGAGGCCGCCGTCGCGCGGTCGGTCACCGACCCGGACGGACGCGCCGTCACCGTGCACGACACGGTGGTCAGGGCCCGACGGCGCTGATCGCGCCACCACGTCGCGAACGTCGTCGTCGGGCGGTCTCCCTCAGGCCAGGGCGAGGAAGAGGCGCTCGAGCTGTTCCTCGGTGAGCCGGTCCGGGCACGTGTCGTCCTCCTCGTCGAGCATGCACCGACGAAGCTGCGCGGCAACGATCTTGAACCCGGCGCGGTCGAGCGCCCGGGAGACGGCGGCGAGCTGGGTCACCACGTCCCGGCACTCGCGGCCGGATTCGAGCATGGCGATCACGCCGGCGAGCTGCCCCTGCGCGCGGCGCAGCCGGTGCAGCACCTGCGTATCGGCTTCGGGGGTGACGGCGGTCCTGGGGACGGGGTCGACGGGAGTGTTCATCGCTGTGCTTCCTGCGGTAGGGGGACGAGGTTCGAAGGGATACCCCGTGGGGTACTTGACATACCCTAGGGGGTATGTGGCAGGGTTGTCCATATCGAGGACGAAATCGACCCATACGGAGGAACCACGATGATTCTCGAGCAGTACTACATCGAGTGC
>NZ_PCZU01000202.1:4199-10818 GCF_002887785.1 Rhodococcus sp. ENV425 | reverse complement strand
GTCGCCGCGGTCCTGGCGGCGGGTTGACCGGGGCGGCGTCCTGCCGGTGGCGGTGCACGTGGAAGGATGGGATTGTGCTGCGCTGGATAACTGCTGGAGAGTCCCATGGTCCCGCCCTCGTCGCGATGCTCGAGGGGATGGTCGCCGGTGTCGAGGTGACGTCGAGCGACATCTCGGAGCAGCTGGCGCGGCGCCGCCTCGGCTACGGCCGCGGCGCGCGCATGAAATTCGAGGCCGACAAGGTCACCATCCTCGGCGGCGTCCGGCACGGCCACACCCTCGGCGGCCCGGTGGCCATCGAGATCGGCAACACCGAGTGGCCCAAGTGGGAGACCATCATGTCCGCCGACCCGGTGGACGCCGAACTGCTCACCGGGCAGGCCCGCAACGCGCCGCTGACCCGTCCGCGACCCGGCCACGCCGACTACTCCGGCATGCTCAAGTACGGCTTCGACGACGCCCGGCCCGTCCTCGAGCGCGCCAGCGCCCGGGAGACTGCGGCCCGCGTCGCCGCCGGCACCGTGGCCCGCAACTTCCTGCGCCAGGTGTTCGGCGCCGAGGTCGTCTCGCATGTGATCTCCATCGGCGCGTCCGAACCCTACGTGGGGGTGGAGCCGACCGGCGCCGACCTCGCCGCCATCGACGCCAGCCCGGTGCGGGCCTTCGACAAGTCGGCCGAGGAGTCGATGATCGCCGAGATCGAGGCCGCCAAGCGCGACGGTGACACCCTCGGCGGTGTCGTCGAGGTCGTGGTGCACGGCTTGCCCGTCGGTCTCGGCTCGTTCATCAGCGGTGCCGACCGGCTCGACGCCCGGCTCGCCGCGGCCCTCATGGGCATCCAGGCCATCAAGGGCGTCGAGGTCGGCGACGGCTTCGAGACCGCCCGCCGCCGCGGCAGCGTCGCCCACGACGAGATGCGGCCCGGCCCCGACGGCGTGCTCCGCTCGACCAACCGGGCCGGCGGCCTCGAGGGCGGCATGACCAACGGCGAGGCGCTGCGGGTGCGGGCCGCGATGAAGCCCATCTCCACGGTGCCGCGCGCCCTCGCCACCGTCGACATGTCGTCCGGCGAGGAGGCCGTCGCGATCCACCAGCGCTCCGACGTGTGCGCCGTGCCCGCGGCCGGCGTCGTGGCCGAGGCGATGGTGGCGCTCGTCGTGGCGCAGGCCGCGCTCGAGAAGTTCGGGGGCGACTCGATCGACGAGACCCGCACCAACGTCCGCAACTACCTCGAGGCCGTCGCGGCCCGGGTGCCACGGTGACGACATGACGCCACGCGCAGTTCTGATCGGGCCGCCCGGGGCCGGCAAGTCGACCATCGGCCGCCGGCTCGCCCAAGCCCTCGACCTGCCGTTGCTCGATACCGACGCCGAGATCGAGCGCACCACCGGGCGCACGATCCCGGACATCTTCGGCACCGACGGCGAACCGGCGTTCCGGCGGATCGAGGAAGAGGTGGTGGCCGACGCGCTCGCCCGTCACGACGGGATCGTCTCGCTCGGCGGCGGCGCGATCCTGTCCGAGCGCACCCGCGCCCTGCTCGAGGGGAGGACGGTGATCTACCTCGAGATCAGCGTCGCCGAGGGCCTGCGCCGCACCGGGACCAACACCACGCGGCCGCTGCTCGCCGGGGCGGATCCCGCGGCGAAGTACCGGGAGCTGATGCGCCGGCGCCGCCCGCTGTACCGGCAGGCGGCCACCATCCGGGTGCGCACCGACGGGCGCAGCCCCGGCCGCGTGGTGCAGCAGGTCCTTGCCAAACTGGAGGCGCAGACGGATCTGGCCGCCACCGGTGCCCACCCGTCCGCTGCCAGCGGGACCAGTACAGAGAATCGGAGCAATCAACCGTGACCGAACCGGTACGCGTCGACGTCCAGACGGCCCAGCCCTACCCGGTGATCATCGGCCGAGGCCTGCTCGGTGAGCTCGTCGACGAACTCACCGGCACCCGCACCGTCGCGATCCTGCACCAGCCGCCGCTCGCGGAGACCGCCGAGGCGGTGCGCACCGCGTTGGCGGAGAAGGGGATCGACGCCCACCGGGTCGAGATCCCCGACGCCGAAGACGGCAAGGACCTCGCCGTCGCGGGATTCTGCTGGGAGGTGCTCGGGCGCATCGGGTTGACCCGCAGCGACGCGATCGTCAGCCTCGGCGGGGGAGCGGCCACCGACCTGGCCGGGTTCGTCGCCGCGACGTGGATGCGCGGGGTGCGGATCGTGCACGTGCCCACCACGCTGCTCGCGATGGTCGATGCCGCGGTCGGCGGCAAGACCGGCATCAACACCGACGCCGGCAAGAACCTCGTCGGCGCCTTCCACGAGCCGTCCGCGGTGCTCGTCGATCTCGCGACCCTCGAGACGGTGCCGCGCAACGAGATCGTCGCCGGCCTCGCCGAGGTCGTCAAGACCGGCTTCATCGCCGACCCGAAGATCCTCGAGCTGATCGAGGCCGACCCGGAGGCCGCGCTCGACCCGGCGGGAACGGTGCTGCCCGAACTGATCCGACGCTCGATCGAGGTCAAGGCGAAGGTCGTCGCCGCGGACCTCAAGGAGTCGAGCCTGCGCGAGATCCTCAACTACGGGCACACCCTCGGGCACGCCATCGAACGGCGCGAACGCTACCGGTGGCGTCACGGCGCCGCTGTCGCCGTCGGCCTGGTCTTTGCCGCCGAGCTGGGCCGCCTCGCGGGGCGCCTGGACGACGCCACCGCCGACCGGCACCGCAGCATCCTCGAGCTCGTCGGGCTGCCCACGACCTACGACGCCGACGCCTTCCCGCAGCTGCTCGAGGGCATGCAGTCCGACAAGAAGAACCGCGCGGGCATGCTCCGGTTCGTCGTCCTCGACGGCCTCGCCAAGCCCGGCAGGCTCGAGGGACCGGATCCGTCGCTGCTCGCGGCGGCGTACTCGGCCGTCGCGCGGGAGGGGACCGCCGACCCGGGCACCGTGCTCCTGTGATCCGCTGAGCCCCCTCGACGGGCCGGCGCACCGAAGGGTGCGCCGGCCCGTTCCATTTTTCCGGGATCCCTCGGCTTACTCGGCCAGAGGTAATTCGAACCGGACGGAATCAAAGAATTTTCCGAATCGAAGGTCGCGGCCCCACCGGACGGCCGACCGCAGCCACGGAAATGAAAGACTTTTCGCCGCAACGTGTTCGGATTCGCCCTCGGCTCTTCGTTGATTTCCGGGTGGTACCGGCCGTACGATTCCCGTCATGATGAACGCTCAGCAGGTCACGACGACGCCGGATGCCTTCCGGCGCCGCGTCGCTCACTGCTGACCCACCACGCGAGCCCCGGGAGTCGACGTCCCGGGGCTTTCGTCGTGTTCGGGCACGTCGCTTCCTCTCGCCGACACGAGAGTCGAGGAACGGATCATGAACGGTGCAGATCACCGAGTGCTCGGTCGCGAACTCGAAATGTTCGCCACCGCACCGATAGTGGGTGCGGGCCTTCCGCTGTGGCTGCCGGACGGTGCGGTGATCCGTGCCGAACTCGAGGCCTTCGCCGCCGAGGTGGCGGCCGAAACCGGCTGTCGCCGCGTCTACACCCCGGTGCTCGCCAAGAAGGAATTGTTCGTCCGGTCCGGCCACTGGTCCAAATTCGCCGACGACATGTTCCCCGAGATGCGGGTCGGAGGCGAGAGTTTCGTTCTCCGGCCCGCCAATTGCCCCCACCACGCCCAGATCTTCGCCTCGCGGGGCCGCAGCTACCGCGACCTGCCGATCCGCCTGTCGGAGCTGGGATCGATGTTCCGCAGCGAACTGTCCGGCGTGCTCGCCGGCCTGAGCCGGGTCCGGCAGATCAGTCTCGACGACGCGCACGTGTTCTGCGCGCCCGAACAGGTCGGCGCGGAGGTGGAACTCGCGCTGAGTGCGATCGAGCGCTGCTACGGGGTCCTCGGGCTCGACGACCGGCGTTACCGCCTGTCCCTGGGTGACGCCGGCGGGCGGTATCTCGGCACCGGCGAGCAGTGGGCGCACGCCCAGGATCAACTGCGCGGAGCGCTCGAACGGCGCGGGCTGGACTTCTTCGAGGCCGAAGGGGAGGCCGCGTTCTACGGTCCGAAGATCGACATCCAGGTCGCCGGCGCGCACGGGCGCGAGGAGACCGTGTCCACCGTCCAGCTCGACTTCACTCAGCCCGAGCGCTTCGGCCTCGAATACACCGGCGAGGACGGGCGCAGGCATCGGCCCGCGATGATCCACCGGGGTGTGCTCGGGTCGATGGAGCGGCTGATCGCGATGCTCGTCGAACGCTTCGAAGGGCGCATGCCGCCCTGGCTGTCGCCCCGCCAGGTGGCGGTCCTGCCCGTCGGGGACGGCCACGGCGACGGGGCCGGCAGGCTGCGGGACAGGTTGGTGGCCGAGGGGATTCGCGTCGACGTGCTCGCCGGGGGTTCGTTGGGCAGCCGTATCCGGGCCGCGCGCCTGCACCGCGACCCGTACATCGCGATCGTCGGCGACGAGGAACTCGCGGACGAGACCGTCAGCGCACTGGTGCCGCAGTCGGGGCAGCGGGCGTGCCTCGGGCGCGAGCAGTTCGTGCAACGGGTGCGGGCCGACGTCCGGGGCCGGGTCCTGCGTCCGTCCGCGCTGCCGTGAACGCCCCCTCGTGGACGCCGGCCGAGGGGGAGCCGGCGTCTCGGGTCATGACCGGGTTCCGGCGATCGGCTCGGCCGCCGTCGGCGCTGGTCGTGCCGTCGCAGTCGGGCTCCGCGCGCGCCCGGCCCGGACTCCGTTGGCGATCACGACGATCTCGGCGACCTCGTGGACGAGGACGACCGCGGCCAGGCCGAGGACTCCGAACAGGGCGAGTGGCATCAGAACGGTGATGATCGCCAGGGACAGTCCGACGTTCTGCAGCATGATCGTCCGCGACCGTCGAGCGTGGCGGAGCGCTCGGGGCAGGTGCCGCAGGTCCTCGCCCATCAGGGCGACGTCGGCGGTGTCGATGGCGACGTCGGAGCCCATCGCGCCCATCGCGATGCCGAGGTCGGCGGCCGCGAGCGCAGGGGCGTCGTTGACCCCGTCGCCGACCATCGCGGTCGGCCGTGTGGCGCGCAGGGTCTCGACGAGACGGGCCTTGTCCTCGGGCCGCAGGTCGGCGTGCACCTCGTCGATACCGGCGTCGGCGGCCAGGGCTCGGGCGGTGCGGTCGTGGTCGCCGGTGAGCATCGCGACGGTGTAGCCGTCACGGCGCAGCCCGGCGACCACCTCGCGCGCTTCCGGGCGGAGCTCGTCGCGGACGGCGACCGCCCCGATCGCGGCGCCTTCGCGTTCGACGAGGACCGCGGTGGCCCCGGCGTGCTGCATCCGCTCGATGTCCGCGGCGAGCGGACCGGGGTCGATCCAGCCGGGCCGGCCCAGCCGGACGGGAGCGCCGGCGATGCGGCCGGTCAGGCCGGCACCGGGGACCGCGTCCACCTGTTCGGCCGGCACGTAGTCGTCGACGGCGGCGAGAATCGCCGGGGCGAGGGGGTGTTCGCTGCGGGCCTCCAGAGCGGCGGCCACGGCGAGAACGTCGTGGGGGGTCGTTCCCTCCGCGGTGGCGACGTCGAGCACGGCGGGCCGGTTCCGGGTGAGGGTGCCGGTCTTGTCCAACGCGATGCCGCGGATGCGGCCGAGAGCCTCGAGGGCTGCGCCGCCCTTGACCAGGACGCCGAACCTGGATGCGGCGCCGACCGCGGCGACGACCGTGACCGGGATCGCGATCGCCAGCGCGCACGGCGACGCGGCGACCAGCACCACCAGGGCGCGTTCGATCCACACGCGCGGATCCCCGGCCAGGCTGCCGACGACGGCGATGGCCGCGGCCGCGACCATCACGGCCGGGACGAGTGGGGTGGCGATCCTGTCGGCCAGGCGTTGCGCGTCGCCCTTGCGGGACTGCTCGGCCTCGACGATCCGCACGATCCTGGCCAGCGAGTTGTCCTGCGCGCCGGCGGCGACCTCGACCTCGAGGACACCGGTGCCGTTGATCGACCCGGCGAACACCTCGTCGCCCGGACCGGCCTCGACGGGCATCGATTCCCCGGTGACGGCGGAGGTGTCCAGGGCGGTGCGCCCGGATCGGACGATCCCGTCGGTGGCGATCCGCTCCCCGGGTTTGACGATCATGACCTCGCCGAGCGCGAGGTCGGCAGGCGGAACGGTCTGCTCGCGACCGTCGCGCAGCACCGTGGCGGTGTCCGGGACCAGGGACAGCAGTGCGCGCAGGCCGCGGCGGGTGCGGGTGACGGCGTACTCCTCGAGTCCCTCGCTGATCGCGAACAGGAACGCGAGCATCGCGGCCTCGCCGACCTCACCGAGCAGCACCGCGCCGAGGGCCGCGATCGTCATCAGGGTCCCGACGCCGATCCCGCCCCTGGCCAGGCGTTCGAGCGTGGCGGGGACGAAGGTGTAGCCGGCGACGATCAAGGCCACCGCCTCGAGTCCCACACCGAGAGCGTCGGGTCCGCCGCCGACACGGACGATCAGGGCCGCCACCAGCAGGACGCCCGCGGCGGCGGCCGACCGGATCTCCGTGATCTGCCACAACTTCTCGGGCGCGTGCTCGTCCTCGCCGGGGAGGCGGGGTTCGGCGTGGCCGCAACCGCAGGCGTCGCTCACGACGCGCTCC
>NZ_PCZU01000202.1:805-4189 GCF_002887785.1 Rhodococcus sp. ENV425 | reverse complement strand
GCCGGTGCCGTAGTTCGGGCACAACGCGACCGCGTTCCCGGTCGCGGCCAGCAACGTCTCGGCCGAGGCGAGTAGGTCCATCAACTCGGGTCGGGTCAGCGAGTAGAACACCTGCCGGCCCTGGGGGCGGCCCTCGACGAGGTTGCAGTCCCGCAGGCACGCCATGTGCGCAGAGACCGTCGACTGCGCCAACCGCAGCTCACCGACGAGGTCCGCCACCCGCGCCTCACCCTCGGCGAGCCGTCGCACGATCGCCAATCGGGTGCCGTCCGAGAGGCTGTGGAACAGCGCCACCGCGGCGTCGAGGTCCGGCACCGGCCGGGTCGACGTCGGGACCGCACCACCGTCACGATTGATCGTCATACGGCGATGATAGCGGTTTCAGGCGATGTAACGCTGCGACTACTCGGCGCCGCGCACGACCTGCAGGCCGGGACGGCCGGCACGCGCCGGCACGGGCGTTCCGCGGCGGCCCCGGTTGTCCCGGACGGGATGGGAGAGCCGGTGGGCGTGCAGGTAGGCGACGCCCACGCGGGAATACCAGGCGGCGGTCCAGGACGGGATGCCGCCCAGCATCGACAGCGCGAACCCGTGGTGGCGGTCGACGAAGTCGACGGTCACCGCGTACAGATCCACCCCCGGGCACTTCCTGGCCGCCGCCTCGATGTCGAGGTCGTCGGGCCACCAGCTCGCGGGCAGGACGGGGTCGGCCGCCTCGGGGGTGCCCGGGTGGCGGCGACCGAGCACTCGTCCGCGCACCACCGCGGCGGCGGCGCTGCACGAGCCCTTCGCGAGGCCCCACGTCGTGGACCACAGGCCGGCGGGGTGCGTCAGCGGCAGGATCGCCCCGAGCAGTCGTCCCAGCTGCGGTTCACCACCGGTCCGGGAGCACCAAGGCCCACCCTCGTCCGAGCCGTTCGGGGCCGTCTTCCCGTCGGGGCATACCGGAGCGCGCTCTCCCATGGTTCCCTACTCTAAATGTATTGGGCGCCAGTCGGATTGATTTTCGGTGATCGCATCGCGGCAGGGGGATCCGACCGGGCGGCTCCGCCTGCCCGGCGTCCGGGTCGCGGACGGGCGGTGCTGGGGCGGTCGCTGCGCGTGGGGACACTGCCGAGGATCGGTCTCATCCGCCGTCGAGGCTCCGGTGGGCCAGTTCCTCGCGCGCGGCGGTCTCGACGCCGACCGGGAGGGCAGGGGTGCGGCCCAGTTCGAGGTCGGCCACGAACTCGGCGAGCAGGTCGGTCGGCCATCGATCGAAGTCGGCCATCGCAATCCCCCTCGGTGCGTCCGATCGGGCGAGCGGCCTTCCCTCGCCTGCTCCCGATTCTCGATCCCGATGCTTCACAATTACACCACCGGCACGTCGTGTGACACGACTCCTCGCATAATCGGTCCGTTCCGCCCGTCCCGTCCGATTCCGGCCCGGGCGCGGATCACGCCCGGATGCCCTCCACGGCCGGCGCGGAGCTCGGTTCGGCGCCGTGTTCCCGGCCCAGGTCGGCGATCGCGGAGGTGAACTCCGGGTCGAACAGCAGGAAGCTGAGCAGGTCTCCGCGATCCTCGTCATCGCCGCCGACCAGCCGCGCGACGACGGACGGCGCGGGGTTGCGCAGGAACCGGCGCACGGCGGGCCGGCGACGCACCACGTCCTCCGCGATCTCGGCGATCCGGCCGGCCTGGCCCGGTGGTGGGCCGGCGAAGTCGATCCCGATGGGACGGTCGGTCGGGGACACCGCGCGGGTCTGCGCGATCCGTGCGTTGCGGAATTCGAGCGTGTGCAGATCCTCGATCATCCGGTAGCCGAGCATCGCGCGCAGTGCCAGGGCCGCGACGCCGGCCACGTCGGGAGGCGCCGGCCGGTGCCTCCCGGTGCGCGCCGCGACCGGCGGGGGCCACACCCGCGGCTGCGTCGCCACGACGCCGACGTCGTTCGCGCCCAGCAGCAGCGCGGGTTTGATCGGGGTGTTGAGCAGCAGTCCGCCGTCGATGTACCAGCCGGAGCGCTGCGGGGCGCATCGGTCGGTGACGTGGATGGGCCGGAACAGGATCGGGACCGCCGAGGAGGCCAGCAGGTGGTCGACGGTCAGCGTCGTCTCGACGTAGCTGATGTTGCGGCGGATGTCGTACTCGGGCAGGCGCACCGAATCGTTCTTCTCCACGAACACCACCGTCCCGCCGGTGGCCACGGACGTCGTCGCGACGGCGACCGCGTCCACCAACCCGGCCCGGATGTTCTCGTGCAGCCGGGTCCACGGGACGAGGCGCTGCAGGGTTCCCCGGATCGGGGTCGTATCGAGCAGGCTGACGAGACGCGTGCGGGGAAAGCCGATCGCCTGGCCCAGGAAGGCCGCGCCGGTGCCGAGAAGGCTGTGCACCGACGAGTACACGTCGGACGAGACCACCCCGGTCCACAGGTCCACGACCCGTTCCGCGGCCGTGGGCAGTCCCGCGTCGGCAAACGCGGCGAGCCCGAGCACGTTGATCGCGCCCGCGCTGGTCCCGACGAGGATCGCGGGCGCTGCGCCGTGCCGCGTCATCCGGGGAAGCAGGGAGGTGATCGCCCCGGCCTGATAGGCACCGCGCGCGCCCGCGCCCGCGACGACCAGCGCCGTCCGCCGGCGTCCGTGGGTACCGCGCGCCCCGCGTCCGGCCATGGGCGGAACGGTACCTGCCGGCCTCCGGCCACGGACCCGATTCCGCAACCGGCCCGGTCCGATCGGGAGACGCTAGGGGCGGCGGTCCGGATCGATCCGCTCGAACACCTCGGTCGGGGCGTCGTCGTCGCGCCACCCCGGATCCGGCGCCGCGGCCGCCCCGACCGGCGCCGGCCCGGCGTCGGGCTTCGCCTTCGGCGCGGACTTGCGCTGCTCCCGGCGCACCAGGAACCGCCCGAGCATCACCGCGGCCGTCGCGGGGACGTACACCAGCAGCACGGTGAACGCCGCACCCGAGGTCAGTTCGAAGAACAGCGACTTGACCCCGACCTGGATCGGGCTGACCGTGTCGATCAGCCAGGTGAGCAGGCCGGCGACGAGGCCGGTGACCGCCGCCGCCTTCAGCCACAGCATCGTCAGGTCCGCACCGTCCTCCGACTGCGGGTGCGCCCGCTGGTCGCGGATCCCGTCGAGCCCGGCCCACACGATCGCGGCGAGCACGACGACGGCCAGCGCGACCATCCGCAGCACCGAGCCTTGCAGCGGCCATTGCACCAGGGCGGCCCCCAGCAGGACCCGCACGAGCACGTGCACGAGGGTCAGGCCGAGCCCGCGAAGCAACCAGGGTTTCATGTACCTCAGAGTAACGTCTGGATCGGCGGAAGTGTGTTCCGCCCCACATGGTCTCCGCTCCTCATCGTCCTGCTCCTCATCGTCCTGCCCTTCG
>NZ_PCZU01000202.1:0-783 GCF_002887785.1 Rhodococcus sp. ENV425 | reverse complement strand
TCCTGCCCTTCGTCGTCACCGCCCGGGCGGCGGCCGTTCCGGCCGCCGCCGCGGGAGTACGTTGAGCCCATGCCCGCCGATCACGCCTCCCGCCGCGCCGCGCTGCGCCGGCTGCTCGCCGACCGGGACCTCGATGCGCTCCTGGTGACGGACCTGCTCAACATCCGCTACCTCACCGGCTTCACCGGTTCGAACGCCGCGCTGCTCGTCACCGCCGACGACGACGCCGACGAGTCCCGCACCGTCGTGTGCACCGACGGCCGCTACCTCACCCAGATCGCCGCGCAGGTGCCCGACCTGCGGGCCCGGATCGCCCGCGCCAGCGCCGATCACCTGGTCGGTTCCGCGGCCACGCCGGCCCGGTGGGGCTTCGAGAGCCACATCGTCACCGTCGAACAGCACGTGCGCTGGGCGGGGCTGGACAGCCCGCTCACCCTCACGCCCGCGCCCCGGCTGGTCGAGCAGTTGCGCATGGTCAAGGACGAACACGAGGTCGGGCTGCTGAAGGCGGCGTGCGCCGCCGCGGACCGGGCGCTGGCCGACCTCGTCGCCGCCGGCGGGCTGCGCCCGGGCCGCACCGAACGGCAGGTCGGCCGCGATCTCGAGGCCCGCATGCTCGACTACGGCGCCGACGGCATCTCCTTCGAGACGATCGTCGCGACCGGGGCGAACTCGGCTGTGCCGCACCACCGGCCCACCGACGCGGTGCTCGCCGCCGGGGACTTCGTCAAGCTCGACTTCGGCGCGCAGGTCGGGGGATACCACTCCGACATGACCCGCACC
>NZ_PCZU01000201.1:14933-21706 GCF_002887785.1 Rhodococcus sp. ENV425 | reverse complement strand
GCACCACGGGCCCCACCTTCGGCTTCTCCGGCACTACGGGCTCCACCTTCGGCTTCGCCGGCACCACGGGCTCCGGCTTCGCCGGCACCACGGGTGCCGCCTTCGCCGGCACCACGGGCGCCGCCTTCGGCGCCGCAGGCGGGGCGGACGCGGCCGGCTCGGCCACCGGAGCCTCGACCTCCGGGGCCTCCGGGGCCTTCGTCTCCGGAGGCTCGGTCGGCTCGGGCTCCGGAATGCTGACGGGAATCTCTCCGGTCAGTTCCGCGACCGAGATTCCCCCACTGACGCCGCGGCGGCGACGTCCGCCGGCGCGGGAATTCACCTTCTGGCCGTTCCGGGCCAGCAGCTCCGCGACGGAGATCTGCCCGGTGTCGGTGCTGTGACCGTCCGTCATTGCGAAACCACCATCAATTCGCCCCCCATCTCGGTGTCGAGTTTGCGGAGGATGAGCCCCTCTCGCAGGGCCCAGGGACAGATGTCGAGCGTCTCCACTCCCAGCGCGCGCATGGCGGCCTCCGCGACCAGCGCACCGGCGACGATCTGCTGCGACCGGTCGGAACTCACGCCCTCGAGCTCGGCACGGTCCGCGGTCGTCATGCGGGAGATGAACGCGATGAGCTGACGCAGCCCGGCGGCGGTCAGGGTGCGCCGCACGCGCGGGCCCGCCGACGACGGGGCGGCACCGGTCAGCCGCGCCAGGGTGCGGAAGGTCTTCGAGCTTCCGACGCACAGGTCGGGAACGCCGGCCGCACGAAGCTCCTGGGCGGGCCGGACGAGCTCGGCGTCGAGCCAGTCCCGCAGCACCGCGACGCGCCGCTTGCCGGGCGGGTCCTCGCTCAGCCAGTCCCGGGTGAGGCGACCGGCGCCGAGCTGCAGCGAGAACGCGCAGTCCGGGTCCTCGTCGCCGCCGAAGGTCAGCTCGAGGGAGCCGCCGCCGATGTCGAGGCACAGGATGCGTCCCGCGCTCCAGCCGTACCAGCGCCGGACCGCCAGGAACGTCAGCCGGGCCTCGTCCACGCCGGAGAGCACCTCGAGTGCGACGCCGGTCTCGGCGCGGACGCGACGGAGAACCGCTTCGGAGTTGTTGGCGTCGCGCACCGCGGAGGTCGCGAAGGCCATCAGCTCCTCGCATCCGGAGGTGCGGGCAATGCCCGCGAAGTCGGCGACCGTCTCGACCAGCCGGTCGGCGCCCTGCGGGGTGATGTCGCCGCGGTCGTCCGTGTTCTCGGACAGGCGCAGGGTGGCCTTCGTCGAACTCATGGGGGTGGGATGGCCACCGCGATGAGCGTCCACCACGAGCAGATGGACGGTGTTGCTTCCGACGTCGAGTACCCCTAGGCGCACATACATACGGTACTGGGTCTACCGTCGGGTCCTGTGACAGCAGGTATGCCCGGCGCCGCACACAAGCAGGTCCCGGCCCCCGAAGTTCCCCTCGACTTCCCGCGCGAATGGGTCGAGTTCACCGACCCGGACAACAGCGAGCACGTCGTCGCCGCCGACCTGACGTGGCTGCTCTCCCGCTGGACCTGCGTGTTCGGCACGCCCGCGTGCCAGGGCATCATCGCCGACCGCCCGGACGACGGGTGCTGCTCCCACGGGGCGTTCCTGTCGGACGACGACGATCGCGCCAAGCTGGACGCCGCCGTGAGACATCTCACTCCCGAGGACTGGCAGTTCATGGAGAAGGGACTCGGCAAGAAGGGCTACCTCGAGGAGGACGACCTCGAGGACGAGCCGGCCCTGCGCACCCGCCGCTACAAGGGTGCCTGCATCTTCCTCAACCGGCCCGGTTTCGCCGGTGGCATCGGCTGCTCGCTGCACAAGATGGCGCTGCGGCGCGGCATCGAACCCCTCGAGGTGAAGCCGGACGTGTGCTGGCAGCTGCCGATCCGCCGGACCCAGGACTGGGTCGAGCGCCCCGACGGCACCGAGGTGCTGCGCACCGTCGTCACCGAATACGACCGGCGCGGCTGGGGCGAGGGCGGCCACGACCTGGACTGGTACTGCTCCGGATCGCCGGACGCCCACGTGGGCGCCTCGCCGGTGTGGCAGTCGTACGCGCCGGAACTGCGCGAGCTGATCGGCGATGCCGCCTACGAGGAGCTCGCGCGGCTGTGCCGCCGCCGCGAGGGGCTGGGCCTGATCGCCGTGCACCCCGCGACGACGGCCGCCGCCGAGCGGACACCGGAGCCCGCCCCCTACCCCTCGAGCTTGTAGCCGAGGCCGCGGACGGTGACCAGGTGCTGCGGCTTGGCGGGATCGGCCTCGATCTTCGAACGCAGCCGCTTGACGTGCACGTCGAGGGTCTTGGTGTCGCCGACGTAGTCGGCACCCCAGACCCGGTCGATGAGCTGGCCGCGCGTGAGCACCCGGCCGGAGTTGCGCAGGAGGTACTCGAGCAGGTCGAACTCCTTGAGCGGCAGGGTGACCGGTTTCCCGCCCACGTGCACGACGTGCCGGTCCACGTCCATCCGCACCGGCCCGGCCTCGAGGATCCCGTCGTCCTGTGCGGACTCGGCGTCGCTCTCCCCGCCGCGGCGCAGCACCGCGCGGATGCGGGCGATGAGTTCACGCGCCGAGTACGGCTTGGTGACGTAGTCGTCCGCTCCCAGCTCGAGGCCGACGACCTTGTCGATCTCGCTGTCGCGAGCGGTCACCATGATCACCGGCACGCCGGACCGGCTGCGCAGCTGCTTGCACACGTCGGTGCCGCTCATGCCGGGCAGCATCAGGTCGAGCAGGACGATGTCCGCGCCGGCCCGGTCGAACTCCGCGAGCGCCGACGGTCCGTCGCCGACGACGGTGGTGTCGAAGCCCTCCTTGCGCAGCAGGAACGCGAGCGGATCCGCCAGCGATTCCTCGTCCTCCACGATCAGCACACGCGTCACTGCTGGTCCTCCGTACCTTCCGTTACCTGGTGCATCCGGCTCGCTTCCGTTTCTCGTCGTGGATGTCGGCGTGGTCGTCACCGCTCCGCCGTCAGCGCCGCCCCGCCCTCGCGGCGAGGGGAGGCGACCTGTGACTCGCGGGGGTCGGCCGAGTGGGCGGGGATGAGGAGCGTGAACGTCGATCCGGTTCCCGGCTGGCTCCACAACCGGATCTCCCCGTTGTGGTTGGCGGCGACGTGCTTGACGATCGCCAGGCCGAGACCGGTGCCGCCGGTGGCGCGGGAACGGGCCTTGTCGACCCGGAAGAACCGTTCGAAGACGCGCTCCTGGTCCTCCTTCTCGATCCCGATGCCGCGGTCGGTCACCGCGATCGCCACCTTGCCCGCGCGCAGGGACCGGCTGACCGAGACCGGCGAGCCCGGGGACGAGTAGGCGACCGCGTTCTCGATGAGATTGGCCAGGGCGGTGACGAGCAGCGTCTGATCGCCGAGGACCTCGTAGCCGCTGGGGGCGTCGGTGGTGACGGTGATCTGCGCGTTCTCGGCGGTCAGGCGGGTGCGGCGCAGCGCCTCCTCGACGACGTCGTCGACCTCGACCACCTCGAGGTTCGGGAGCTTCTCGGCCCCCTGCAGACGCGAGAGCGCGATCAGTTCGGTCACCATGTTGCCGAGCCGGTTGGCCTCGCTCTGCAGCCGGGTTCCGAAGTGCCGCACGGATTCCGGGTCGTCGGCGGATTCGAGCAGGGCCTCGGCGAGCAAGGCCATCGCGCCCACCGGCGTCTTGAGTTCGTGGCTGACGTTGGCGACGAAGTCCCGGCGCGTGGCCTCCATCCGGACCTGCTCGGAGTCGTCGTAGGCGTAGAGCGCGACGAAGCGTGCGTCGTCGTCGAGCAGGCGCCGCGCGACGCAGCGCACCGCGACGCGCTCGCGACCGCGCGGGCTCTTCGCGGTGAGGTCGAGCTCGGCGGGCTCACCGGTCTCGAGGACCCGGGTGGCGGCCGCCCAGGCCGAGTCCTCGACGAGCCGGTTGCGGACGAGGCCGAGTTCCTCGGCGCGCGGGTTGAACAGGATGACGTCGTGGAACCGGTCGACGACGGCGATGCCCGTGTCCGCGCCGTAGACGACGCGGTCGAGCACCTGGGCCATGGTCAGGTCGGCGTCCGTGCGGTCGGTGGCCCGCCCCCGGAGGAGCCGCATCAGCACGATCGCGAACACGGCACCGAGGACGGCGGCCCCGGCGAGCAGCACGGCCTGCACAACAGTCACGTCTCGAATCGTACGTAGGCACGGCGGGACGGTGACAGCGGGTCGGGGCATTCCGCCGCACGTCACGCCGCATGTTCGCGGCATTTGCCGCGTGTTCACCGGCCGTTTCCCGGGGGCCGCGGGACGGCTGCCCGCGGCCCCCGGAGGGACTACCGTCCGCCCTGGCCGGCGACGGCGGCGGCACCGGCCGCGGCCGCCTCGGGATCGAGGTACGTGCCGCCCGGGTTCAGCGGGCGCAGGTTCTCGTCGAGGTCGTAGCGCAGCGGGATGCCGGTGGGGATGTTCAGCCCGGCGATCTCCTCGTCGGAGATCCCGTCGAGGTGCTTGACGAGGGCGCGCAACGAGTTGCCGTGGGCCGTGATCAGAACGGTCCGGCCGGCCCGCAGGTCCTGGGAGATGGTCTCCTCCCAGTACGGGATCAGGCGCTCGACGACGTCCTTCAGGCACTCGGTGAGCGGCACCTCGTCGACGTCCGCGTACCGGACGTCGCTGTCCTGGCTGTACTTGCTGCCGGGCTCGATCGGGGGCGGCGGGGTGTCGTAGCTGCGGCGCCACAGCATGAACTGCTCCTCGCCGAACTCCGCCTTGATCTCCGCCTTGTTCTTGCCCTGCAGCGCACCGTAGTGCCGCTCGTTCAGGCGCCAGTCACGCACGACCGGGATCCAGTGCCGATCCGCGGCGTCGAGCGCGTAGTTGGCGGTGCTGATCGCGCGGCGCAGCAGCGACGTGTACAGCACGTCCGGCAGGAGACCGTGCTCCGCGAGCAGCTCGCCGGCACGCTTGCCCTCGGCGATCCCCTTGTCGGTCAGGTGCACGTCCACCCACCCCGTGAAGAGGTTCATCGCGTTCCATTCGCTCTCGCCGTGGCGGAGCAACACAAGTGTTCCGTTGGTCATGGGCCAATCCTGGCACGCCCGGGCGGCGGTGCCACGTCCGCACCGTTCGGCGAATCCGCCCCGCGGGCCGCACACATCGGATATATGTGACAACAGTTGTTTTCAGAACGACGTCCGGATCGGGGGATTCTCGTGTTCGACACCCGGCTTTCCCGCCGCACCTTCCTCACCGCCCTGGGCGCGGTCGCGGTCGCGCCCACGACCGCTCACGCCGCACCGCGCTCGCCCGCGCTGCGCTCGGGGGGCCGGCGCGTCGCCTTGCTCGGCGGCGGGATAGCGGGCCTGACGGCCGCCCACGAACTGATCGAACGCGGCTTCGAGGTCACCGTCTTCGAACCGACCGCCCTCGGCGGCAAGGCCCGCAGCATCCCGTCGCCGGGCACCGGGTCCGGTGGACGCGCCGACCTGCCCGGCGAGCACGGCTTCCGCTTCTTCCCGGGCTTCTACCGGCACATCCCCGACACGATGCGGCGGATCCCCTTCCCGGGCAACCCGAACGGCGTGTTCGACAACCTCGTCGCCGGATCCGCCTTCCGGATGGCGATCCCCGGCGGGCCCGACCTGACCGCCCCCGCGTCGATCGCGCCGCTGCGCCCCGACGTCCTCGACCCCGCCTCGCTGCAGGAGTCCCTGGCCGCCGCCTTCTCCCTCGGCGGCGCGATCCCCCCGCACGAGCTGGCCGTCTTCACCCGCAAGCTGGTGATGTTCCTGACCAGCAGCCTCGAACGCCGCCACGGCCAGTGGGAGCACCAGACGTGGTCGCAGACGCTCGAGGCCGACGGCAAGTCGCCGGCCTACCGCAATATCCTCGTCTCGGCGCTGACCCGGCAACTGGTGGCCGCCCGGCCCACCGTCGCGTCCACCCGCACCATCGGCATCATGGGCCAGGCGTTCGTGTGGAACGCGATGGGCACCGTCCCCGAGTACGGTCACCTGGACCGGCTCCTCGCCGCCCCCACGAACGAGGCCTGGATCGACCCGTGGGCCGCGCACCTGCGCGCCCTCGGCGTTCGATTCGAAATGGGCTGGGCGGCCGAGGCTCTCGACATCTCCTCGGGCTCGATCACCGGAGTACGGCTGGTGGACGGCGGCGGCACCCGCGCCGTCGCCGAGGCCGACTGGTACGTCGCGGCGATGCCCGTGGAGCGGGCCGTGCCGCTGTGGTCACCGCGGATCGTCGCCGCCGATCCGCGGCTCGGAGCCATGCGGAACCTGCAGACGGACTGGATGGTGGGCATCCAGTACTTCCTGCGCCGGCCCACCCCGATCGCCGACGGGCACGTCGCCTACCTCGGCTCGCCGTGGGCCCTGACCTCCATCAGCCAGGGCCAGTTCTGGCGCGGGGACTTCGCCGCCCGCTACGGCGACGGCAGTGCCCACGACTGCCTGTCGGTGGACATCTCCGACTGGGACACCCCCGGCATCCTCCACGGGAAGACCGCGAAGGAGTGCACCGCCGAGGAGATCGCCCGGGAGACGTGGGCGCAGATGTCGGCGTGCCTCGACGACACCGGCACCGGCGTCCTCGACGAGAACGACGTCGTCTCGTGGTTCCTCGATCCCGGCGTCCGGTGGGACGCCGCGCAGGCCCGCAACACGAACGACACTCCCCTGCTCGTCAACACCGCCGGCTCGTGGGCCGACCGTCCGGACGCGCGCACCGCGATCCCGAACCTCTTCCTCGCCGGCGACTACGTCCGCACCGACATCGATCTCGCGAC
>NZ_PCZU01000201.1:13254-14840 GCF_002887785.1 Rhodococcus sp. ENV425 | reverse complement strand
CCGACCACTACCGCGCCGGGCTGCCGCACATCCTCGACGTGTGACGTCGGGCGCGCGCTGCCCGGCGGCGAGAGGGTCCGGAGCGTGGTCCCGTCGGCACGGAAGCAGGATGCGGCGAACGGGCACGCGCCGGAGGCGGATTCGGACATACTTCCCTCGAACGCGACGAAAGGGTATGCCCGATGAGCGAGACCTCGGTCCTGGTGGTCGGCGCCGGCCCGGTCGGACTGACCGCCGCGCTGGAACTGCGCCGGCGCGGCGTCGACGTCGTGATCGTCGATCGGCTCCCGGAGCCGCCGCAGTACGCCAAGGCGGTCGGTATCCAGCCGCGCACGCTCGAGGTGTGGGACGCGATGGGCGTGCTCCGGCCGTCGCTCGACGTGTCCGCGCCGATGCACGGGCAGCTCGTGTACGTCGACGGGCAGGAGGTGATGCGCCTCGAACTCGCACTGCCCGAGGACGTGCCGTACCGATTCGTCTGCATGCCCCAGTACGCCACCGAACGGGTGCTGACGCAGGCCCTGGCCGAGCACGGCACCGTCGTGCGCCGCGGCGTCGAACTGACCGGCTTCGACCGGACCGCGGACGGCGTGGTCGCCGCCCTGCGCGACGGCGAGGACACGACGCGGCTGGCCGCCCGCTATCTGGTCGGCTGCGACGGCGCGCACAGCGCCGTGCGCAAGGGCCTCGGGGTGTCCTTCGACGGCGACGCGTTCCCCGAGGAGTACATGCTCGCCGACGTCGAACTGGACTGGTCGATGCCGGCCGGTTACGGCATCCGCGCGTCGACGCGGACCGACGGCACGACGACGGACATGATGGTGTGCATCCCGCTGCCCGGCGACGGTCGCTACCGCCTGTCGACGTTCGTCGCGCCGGACCTGGCGACGTCCGCGCCCGGCGTCGGAACCGTCGCGCACGGACTCGAGGGCGGGCGCCGGCCCACCCTCGGTCACATCCAGGCGGTGCTCGACCGGCTGGCGCCGGAACCGACGCGGGCGAGTGCCCTGCGCTGGTCGTCGGTGTTCCGGATCAGCCACCGCCTCGCCGGGAACTACGGTGGGAACCGGGTGTTCCTGGCCGGGGACGCCGCGCACATCCATCCGCCCACCGGGGCGCAGGGCATGAACACCGGCATCCAGGACGCCTACAACCTCGGCTGGAAGCTCGCGCTGGCGGTGCAGGGCCGCGCCGCCGACGGCCTGCTCGACAGCTACGACGCCGAGCGCCGGCCCATCGGGGAGGAGGTGGTGGGCCGCACCGTGCGGCACGCCCGGCAGGGCATCGGGGCCGGCGAGACGGACGCGGCGACCGCGATCGCGCGCGAGGCCCAGTTGCTGCTCGGCTACCCCGGCAGCCCGCTCGTGGGCGGCGACGTGCCGGACGGCGGCGGTCCGGCCCCGGGTGATCGCGCCCCGGACGCGACGGGACTGCGACAGGACGCCGTCGCGTCGCCGCTCCGGCTGCACGAGCTGCTGCGCCACCCCGGTCACACGGTGCTGCTGTGGGCGCCGACGGTGCAGGCGCTGGCGTCCCAGCGGGAGCTGGCCGAGCGGGCGGCGGACCGTTTCGGCGACGCGCTGCGG
>NZ_PCZU01000201.1:4729-13188 GCF_002887785.1 Rhodococcus sp. ENV425 | reverse complement strand
CGCCGGCCGACGGCAGGGTGCTGCGCGACGACGCGGGCCGCGCCGCGCAGGCGTACGGGTTCGGCGGTGCCGCCGCGGCCGTGGTGGTGGTGCGGCCGGACGGCTACGTCGGATTCCGGGCGCAGGATCCGACGATCGAGGCGCTCGCGGCGCATCTCGGCCGGATCCTGCGGCCCGGACGGTAACCGGCTACGCCGTCGGCGTGCGCAGATCCTTGCGCAGGATCTTGCCCGCGGCGGACTTCGGAACGATGTCGATGAACTGCACCCGGCGCACCTTCTTGTGCGGCGAGACGCGCTCGGCGACGAACTCGATGACCTCGTCCTCGGTCAGCTCCGCGTTCGGCTGGCGCACGACGAACGCCTTCGGCACCTCCTCGCCCTCGTCGTCGAGCACGCCCACGACCGCGGCGTCGGCGATCTGCGGGTGGGTCAGCAGCAGCGCCTCGAGCTCGGCCGGCGGCACCTGGTAGCCCTTGTACTTGATCAGTTCCTTGAGCCGGTCGACGATCGTGACGTTGCCGGCCGCGTCCACCGTGGCGATGTCGCCGGTGTGCAGGAACCCGTCGGCGTCGAGGGTCTCCGCGGTGGCCTGCGGGTTGCCGAGGTAGCCGACCATCACGTTCGGGCCCTTGCACCACAGCTCACCCGGCTCGGAGACACCCTCGCCGGTCGGGTACGCGACCTCCTCGAGCGTGCCCGGGTCGACCAGCTTGCACTCCATGTTGGCGATCGTCGGGCCGACCGAGTCGAGCGGCACGTCGTCGCCGTCGAACGGGATGGCGTGGCTGACCGGGCTCATCTCCGACATGCCGTAGCCCTGGCGGATCTTGCAGCCGAGCCGCGCGGAGACCGCACCGCCGAGTTCCTTGTCCAGGGGCGCGGCACCCGAGAACACGGTGTGCACGCTGGACAGGTCGAACTGGTCGACGAGGGGGTGCTTGGCGAGGGCCACCGCGACGGGCGGCGCGATGAACACGTACGTGCACTTCTGCTCGGCGACGATCCGCAGGAACTCCGGCAGGTCGAACTTCGGCATCGTCACCAGCGACGCCCGGTTGTACAGGGCCGCGTTGAGCAGCACGGTCATGCCGTAGATGTGGAAGAACGGCAGCACGGCGAGGACCTTGTCGGCGGCGCCGATGCCCATGCGCGGGTTGATCTGGCACACGTTGGCGACCAGGTTGGCGTGCGTGAGCATCACACCCTTCGGGCGGCCCGTGGTGCCCGACGAGTACGGCAGCACCGCCAGATGGGTGGCCGGATCGAACGACACCTCGGGGGCGGGCGCGTTCTCGGCGAGCAGGTCGCGCAGGGACGGGTGCCCCTCGGCGCCGTCGAGCACGACGAGGCGGTCGTCGGCGATGCCCACCTTGGCCGCGGCCTCCTTCGCGTGCGGCAGCAGCGGGGAGACGGTGAACAGGAACGTCGCCTTGGAATCCTCGAGCTGCTTGGCGATGTCCTCGGCGGTGTAGAGGGCATTGATCGTGGTGGCGGTCGCGCCCGCCCGCAGGATGCCGTGGAAGACGGACGCGAAGGCGGGCACGTTCGGCGAGAGCAGGCCGACGACGTCGCCGACCCCCACGCCGCGCGCCGCGAGGGCCCCGGCGATCGCGTCGATCTGCCCGATCAGGGCGCGGTAGTCGGTGACGGCCCCCGACGCGCCCTCGATCAGCGCCGGGCGACCGAGGTCCGCCTCCGCGATCGAACCGAACAGGAAGTCGTAGACACTCAGTGCCGGGATTTCGACGTCGGGAAACGGGCTGCGAAAGCTCATGGGTTCTCCTCGGGAGCAGGACTCTGTGGCACGCCGTGCCAGACGTGCCGGGAGTACGGTACCTGACCGCTGTGAAGGCAGTCACACGCACGCCGGACATTACCGCGTCGGGGGCCGTCGCGTGCCCGGTCGCGCGCGCCCGGACCCAGCCGATCGGGCAGTGTCGGCGCCCGCCCCGGCGCTCTAGGCTCGGCCGGATGACGGACGTCGTGCATTCGCTGGACCCGTTCTCCGGCTGCGCCCCCTCGCCGGCGACGGTCTCGACGGACTGGGACGAGATCCGGGCGTGGTCGGACCAGGTGTACATGCCCTATCGCGTGCGGCCGAGCGGGCGCCTGCTGCGCCCGCGATCGAGCATGTTCTCCGCCGCGATCGGCGACATCGTGCTCACCCGGTTCCGGTACGGGATCCCGGTGACCGTCGACCAGCTCTCGGCCGAGGCCGGCAACATCCTGGTGCTGACGACGATCCGCGGTCACGCCCGGCACCGGGTCGCAGCGGGCGAGGTGGAGATCGACTCCGGCGCCACCTTCGTGGCCGACTGCAGCCGGATCGAGCACCGCGTCGACTTCGACGACGAGCATCTCCAGCTCAACCTGACGGTGCCGCACCGGCTCGTCGCCGACCTCGCCGACCGCTGGTTCGGCGTCGTTCCCGACGACCGTCTGTGGCAGCACAAGTGCGTCGTCGGGGCCGGATCGTCGGGCTGGAACGCGCTGCTCGCGTATGCGGTCCGCGCGATCCGCGCCGATCCGGTGCGCATCGCGCAGGGCCCGCCGGGCGCTCACCTGCAGGAGCTGCTCCTCGGTCACCTCGTCACCGAATGGGCCGCCGCAGCGGGCGTCGCGCTCGACGCCGACCGGCAGCCGGCCGCGCCGGCGTACGTCCGCCGCGCGGAACAGTACATCCGCGAGCACGCCGCGGATCTGCCCACGGTCTCCGAGATCGCCGCCGCCGTGGGCGTCAGCGTGCGCGCACTGTCGGGCGGGTTCCGCCGCCACCTGGACACGACGCCGAACCGGTACCTGAGCGACGTGCGATTGCAGCACATCCGCGACGAACTCGCCGCGGCGTCGGCCGAGTGCACCGTCTCCGCGGTGGCGGCCCGCTGGGGCTACGTCAACATGGGCGTCTTCGCCGCCGCCTACCGTCGCCGATTCGGCGAGAACCCGTCGCGGACCCTCGCCCGGGCCCGCGGACGGTGAGTGCCGAAATCCGACAGCGCGTGCCGATCGGAGGTGGCCCACGTCACACCCCTGTCCGTAGCGTCCGCATCCGACGCCGGTGAGCCCACCGGCGGCGGACCCGCGCACAGGAGGAACCGTGACAGACGACTTCGCGAGCACCATGGATGCAGCCCTACGGGAACTCACCCACAGCCCGGGGGGCCTGCCGGGCGTGGTGGCCATGCTCACCGACCGGGACGACGTGGTGTATTCGGGGGTGGCCGGGGAACGGGCTGCCGGGTCCGGCACGGCCATGACCGCCGATACCGTGTTCGCCGCCTTCTCCACGACGAAGGCGACCACCGGCACCGCGGCACTCCAGTGCGTCGAGGAGGGCCTGCTCGACCTCGACGCCCCCGCCGCCCGGTATGTGCCGGAGATCGGCGAACTCCAGGTTCTCGAGGGCTTCGGAACGGACGGCGAGCCCCTGCTGCGCGCGCCGAAACGGGACATCACCACCCGCATGCTGCTGCTCCACACGGCCGGCCTCGGGTACGACTTCTTCGACGAGAACTACCGGCGTCTCGCCGAGGAGCACGGTCAGCCCAGCGTCATCACGGCGTCGAAGGCCGCGCTGCGGACCCCGCTGCTGTTCGATCCGGGCGAGCGGTGGATGTACGGCTCGAACATCGACTGGTGCGGGCTGGTGGTCGAGGCCGTGCGGGGCCGGCGCCTCGGGGAGGTGATGCGCGAACGGATCTTCGAGCCCCTCGGGATGGCGGACACGGCGTTCACCCTCACCGCCGACATGCGCGACCGGCTCGCCGTCGTCCACCAGCGCGGCGAGGACGGGACCGTCGTACCGATGCCCGAGATGGTGCTCCCCCAGGATCCGGAGGTCCACATGGGGGGCCACGGTCTGTACACGACCGTCCCGGACTACCTGAGGTTCCTCCGGATGTGGCTGCGCGACGGGGACGCGCCCGGCGGCCGGGTGCTGGCCGCCGGAACGGTCGCCGACGCGGTGCGCGGCGGTTTGGACGGGCAGCAGATCACCGCCCTGCCGGGCGTGATCCCCGCGCTGTCGAACGATGCGGAGTTCTTCCCCGGGCTACCCAAGAACTGGGCATACACGTTCATGGTCAACGAGGAGCCGGCGCCGACGGGTCGGCCCGCCGGGGCGCTCGGCTGG
Organism: Rhodococcus sp. ENV425; assembly: GCF_002887785.1. Lineage (NCBI taxonomy): Bacteria > Bacillati > Actinomycetota > Actinomycetes > Mycobacteriales > Nocardiaceae > Rhodococcus > Rhodococcus sp. ENV425. Next base: position 9,054 of record NZ_PCZU01000201.1, on the reverse strand, counting down.
GCCGGCCTGGCGAACCTGTACTACTGGATCGACCGCCAGAACGGCATCGCCGGTTTCTGGGCCACCCAGATCCTGCCCTTCGCCGACGCCGTCTCGTTCGGGGGATACCTCGACTTCGAGGCCGCCGCCTACCGCCGGTCGGCCGCGTCGCGGATCCGGTGAGAACCCGACGAACCCCGCGTGCGGTGCACGCGGGGTTCGTTCGGCTGCTACGGGCGTGAGCCCGGGCGGTGGGGTCAGAGGTACTGACCGCACACCGGCCACGCACCGACGCCCTGGCCGGCGAGGACGTTCTCGGCGATGGCGATCTGCTGCTCCCGGGTCGCCTGGTCGGCGGTGGGGGCGTACTGCTGGCCGCCGTAGGCGTTCCAGGTGCTCGGCGAGAACTGCAGGCCACCGTGGTAGCCGTTGCCGTTGTTGATGGCCCAGTTCCCACTGCTCTCGCACTGCGCGACGGCGTCCCAGTTGCCGGAGGCGGCGTTGGCGGTGCCGGTGCCGAGTGCGAACGGGGTGACGGCCAGGGCCGCGGTGGCGGCGACGGTGCCGAGGGCGCGCTTGAAGGTGAAGTTTGCCATGATGCGGTTGAATTCCTCTCGCGTCTGCTGGCGAGGCACTGCGGCGGCCGACGATGTCGATCCCGCTGCCCGGATTCGGAGCTGTGCCTCGTCCCTGCCCCTCGATCAGGTATCGAGTTCCGGTCCCGCGGGGCAGAGTCAGCGGCGACGGGCCGGTGTTGCTTGCCCGGTGGTATCGGGCTGATTACGACGCTAGAGACTCATCACGGATCGGTCACGCGCTGTTTTCCGGCACGCCCGTCTCACATTCCAAGATCGGGCGGTAGCGTTTTCCCAGGTGACGTCCGAGTAATCGCCGTTTCGAAATCGTGTAGTTACACGGCCGTTATGTGACCATGCTCACAGTAATATTGTGGCTCGGGTCACCGATATCGCGGAGTTACGGCTGCGCGTCCTCCACCATGAAGGGCCGGCCGTCCTCGATCAGGTGCCGGAAGGGTTCGAGATTGCGGAGCGACTCGCCCCGCGAGACCCGCCACTCCCACTCCCGCTTGATGGAGGTGAGGAATCCGAGTCCGAGAATGACGTTGAAATCGTGGTCGGCGGCCTCGAGCACCTGGCCGAGCACCGTGTCCAGTTCGTCCGGAGTGACCGAGGCCTCCGACATCCGGCCGACGAGGTAGATGTCCCCGATCTTGTCGAGGGTGTACGCGACCCCGTACAGCCGCCGATTGCGGCGGAGCAGGTACCGGTAGACGCCCTCGAAGTTCTCGTCGGGCTTGCGGCACACGAACGCCTCGATGCGCAGGCCGTGGTTGCCGGGACTGAGCAGCGTCGTCGTCTTGAGCTTGTTCTCCCCCGGCAGGTCGACGACGAAGTGCCCACCCTCCTTGCGGGAGAACTCGAGGCCGCGATCGCGCAGCGTCGCCTCGATCGTCTCGCTCAGTCGCTCGCTCACGCCCGTACCCCCGTCGTCCGCCGGATCTTCCACACTCCGCGTTGCCGGCGCAGCGGGAACTCGCCGGTCCCGAGCGAACGGTTCCGCAGCGCACCGGCCTTACGGTAACTGGCGAGCAGACCCTCCGCGGTGTGCTCCCAGGAGAAGTTCTCCGCGTGCAGGGGCGCGGCCGCCGCGAGCGCAGCCCGCCGTCCCGGGTCCGTGACCAGCGCGCGCAGCGCGGCGGCCCAGTCGTCGGTGCGATGGCCGTCGACGAGCAGCCCGGTCTCGCCGTCGCGCACCGCGACGCCGAGGCCACCGACGTTCGCGGCCAGCACGGGGGTCCCGCAGGCCTGCGCCTCGATCGCCACCAGGCCGAACGACTCGGAGTAGCTCGGCACCGCCACCACGTCCGAGGCGCGGTAGACCTGCACCAGCCGCTCGGGTGGCTGCGGGGGCAGGAACGTCACCCGAGCGGCGATTCCGAGCTCGGCGGCCAGTTCGATCAGCGAGTGCGGCCGCTCGAGTCCCGTGCCGGAGGGCCCGCCGACCACCAGCACGCGCAGGGGTACCTCCGGGTCGGCGGACATCGCCGCCGCAGCGGCCCGCAGCAGCACGTCCGGTGCCTTGAGCGGCTGGATGCGCCCGACGAAGGTCACGATCGTCTCGCGGGGGTCGAGGCCGAGGCCCGCCCGGGCGGCCGCCCGGTCCCCCGGCCGGTAACGGGACAGGTCCGCACCCGGGGCCACCACGTCCACCCGCGACGGGTCGGCGCCGTAGCTGCGTTCGAGCTGCGCCGCCTCGTCGACCGTGTTGGCGACGAGCCGGTCGGACTCGGCGACCACCTGCTGCTCGCCGATCTGCCGGGCCGCCGGCTCGGGCACGTCACCGTCGGCGAGCGAGGCGTTCTTCACGGCGGCGAGCGTGTGCGCGGTGTGCACCAGCGGGACTCCCCACCGGTCCCGGGCGAGCCAGCCCACCTGGCCGGACAGCCAGTAGTGCGAGTGCACGAGGTCGTAGTAGCCCTGCGGGTGACGGGCCTCCTCCCGCAGCACCCCGGCCGCGAACGCGCACAGCTGCGTGGGCAGGTCGTGCTTGTCGAGCCCCTCGTACGGACCGGCCGCGACGTTGCGCACGAGCACGCCGGGTGCCGCCTCCTGCACCACGGGGTCGGCCGACGACGTCGCCCGGGTGAAGATCTCCACCTCGACCCCGCGGCGCGCGAGCTGCACGGCGGTCTGCAGAACGTAGACGTTCATCCCGCCGGCGTCCCCGGTGCCGGGCTGCGCGAGCGGCGAGGTGTGGACCGACAGGACGGCCACGCGGCGGGGACGGCTGTTCGACTTCGACGTCACTTCTCCATACTGCCCTGCCGCACATCCCCGCCCGGCTCCGCCCTCCCCTGCGCTCCGGCGCGCTGCGGCTGCTCGACGCGGCACCCCGGCCGTTCAGGAATGCTCGCCGGCCTCGAAACCCGCGACGGCGCGGCGCACCGCCGCGTGGAAGGGGCTCCACAGGAACCAGGTCCCGAACTCGCGCACCAGCGCGGACGGCCCGTGCACCTGCACGCTGCCGTCGTCGATCGCCTCGGCGAGGGTCCGGGTGCCGGCGAAGACGCGCATCAGGGCCACCGGTTCCCCGGTCACGTACAGGTCGACGTCGAACCCCGGCGGCTTGCGGCACACCGACGGCTCGCCCCGGTCCAGGACGATCCACAGGCGAATCGGGGCGGGACCGGTGTAGTCGAACTCGATCACCACCCGCCGCTGCGGCACCCGGTCGCGGTCCACCCGGCGGTGCATCCACCACGTCAGCGTCACCGGGTCGACCTCGGCGGGCACCGGTTCGGCGAACAACCACTTCACCGCCCACTCCCCGATCGCGACGAGGATCGGGGCGAGTTCGCGGCCGGCCGGGGTCAGGCGGTACTCGCAGCCGCGGGCCTGCGGGACCCGCTCCAGCACGCCCTTGCGTTCGAGGTGCCGCAGCCGGGTGGCCAGCAGGGTGCGGGAGATGCCGGGGAGGCCGCGCTCGATCTCGTTGAAACGGGTACTGCCGTAGACCATTTCGCGCAGGATCAGCGGGGTCCACCGGTCGGCGAGCACTTCGCTGCCGATCGAGACCGGACAGTACTGCCCGTACTCGCGCACATCTCCAGAGTAGGTCCAGAACGTGCACTGGGCGGCATCGATCTGCGCCCCTACCGTCGAGACATGACCACCGTAGACATCACCCAGTCCCCCCGCTCCCGCCCCCGCGAGGAACTCGCCGCCCGCACCGACGAACTGGGCCGGCGGATCGCCCCGTACGCCGGCGCCCACGACCGCGACGGCACGTTCGTCGCCGAGGCCTACGAGATCCTGCGCTCCGAGGGCCGCCTCGCGCTCGCCGTCCCGCGCGAGCTCGGCGGCGACGGCGCGACCGTGCGCGACGTCGCCACCGTGCAACGCACCCTGGCGCACCACTGCGCGGCCACCGCCCTCGCCTCGTCCATGCACCACCACGTCGTGCTCGCCGCCGCGTGGCGGTACCGGCACGGCGCGCCCGGCGCGGACCGGATGCTGCGCCGCGTCGCCGGGGAGGGACTCGTGCTCGTCTCCACCGGCGGCGCCGACCAGACCCGGCCGCGCGGGACCGCCCGGAAGGTGCCCGGTGGCTACCGCGTCGACGGCCGCAAGGTGTTCTGCAGCCAGGCCCCGGTCGGCGACGTGCTCGCCACCATGTTCCCGTACGACGACCCCGACGAGGGCCGCATCGTGCTCAACATGATGGTCCCGATGAAGGCCGACGGGGTGCGGGTCCTCGACAACTGGGACTCGCTCGGCATGCGCGGGACCGGCAGCCACGACGTCGAGCTGACCGACGTGTTCGTC